>SKPS01000327.1 GCA_007119395.1 Lentimicrobiaceae bacterium | reverse complement strand
TGAAGGCGCAAGGTTCGCAAGGGGCTTCGCCTACAGCCTTCAGCTTACAGCTTCGCCCCGTCAGTCCCATTTTTACCCCTGAAACGGGGTGCCTGCGCACGGCGTAGACCAACAACAACGCGGGTTTCGGAATCAAGGGTTCAAAGATATGGTTTTGCATGAGAAAACCGCTAAAAATGTTGAAAAAAATTCATTTTTCTGAAAATGACTCCCAAAACGAAGACCTCATTCGGTTCATTCATCACCCCGTTTACGGGCGTTGCCGGTACCCCATTTTCGCCATTTGGTGTATTTCGACGGATGGGAACCCGAATTCGTCCACCACGCGACCACGCAGCAGGTAGATGCCGTCGCCGCGAAACGGATACAGTTTCAGCGACGGGAGGAAGTGTACGGTATCGAAGAATTCGCCATGCACATCCACGAAGGTGGCAAAATGCATGATCTCTTTACGTGATGTCCATACGTATTTGATGGTCACCAGCTTACCGAGCATCCGCACGATTTTTCCGGAGTAGCTTTTCAACTCTTTGGCCATCACATCGCCGCGGTGGCGTGTTTCGAGCATATCGAACCACGAGTGGGTGACGGGGAACCCGAGCAGTTCCAGTTCATCCCAGGCATCGCTGAGCGGGTCGTGCTCCAGCGTTGGCAGGGTGAAGTGTCTGGTGGCAGGTGCAAAAAGGTACCCTCTCCCCTCCACCCGGGGCTTTTTCCCCATCAGCATGCGGCTCTGCCACAGCAGCTCTCCCTTGGTGCTGCCGGTGAACCGCAGCGCACCCACCCTGATGAGCAGGGTGATCTGCTCGGTGGTGACCCCGGTGCGGTGGACAAACTCTTCCAGGGAGCGGTACTCCCCGCCCTGTTCCCGCACGGCAACGATCCGTTTGGCAAGCTTCTCCTCCAGTCCGGCCACATGGATAAACCCCACGAAGAGGGTATTCCCGGTGACGGAGGTGAGGTATTCGCTGCGGTTCACGCAGGGGAGCTCGATGGAGGCGCCCCACCGGCGGGCTTCGTTGAAATAGACCCACGTGCGGTAGAAGCCCCCGAAGTTATTGATCACCGCCACCATGAACTCCAGTGGGTAGTGCACCTTGAGCCACAGGCTCTGGAAGCTCTCTACGGCATACGACGCTGAGTGCGCCTTCGAGAACGAGTAGCCGGCAAACGACTCGATCTGTCGCCACACCTCCCGGGTGATCTCTTCGGGATAGCCGTAGCTGCGGCAGTTGTCGAAGAACTTCTGCACGATGCGATGAAACTCCTTCTTTCCTCTCCCCTTCCCGCTCATGGCGCGCCGCAGCACGTCGGCATCGGCCAGGTCGAGGCCGGCAAAGTGGTGACAGATCTTCAGCACATCCTCCTGGTACACCATCACCCCATAGGTCTCTTTCAGCTGCTGCTCCATCACCGGGTGGATATAGGAGAAGCCATCGGGGTGGTGGAAGCGCCGGATGTACTCCTTCATCATCCCCGATTTAGAGACACCCGGACGGATGATGGAGCTGGCTGCCACCAGCGTCAGGTAGTCGTCGCAACGGAGCTTCTTCAGCAGTCCGCGCATCGCCGGGCTCTCTATGTAGAAGCAACCGTTACACTCCCCGGCGCGGAGCTGCCGCAGCACGTCGGGATCGGTTTTGAAGCGTGCCACATCATGCACATCCACCGTTACACCACGGTTCTGCTTCACCAGCAAAGCCGCATCCCGGATGTGTCCTATGCCGCGCTGACTCAGGATGTCGAACTTCTCATACCCCAGCTCCTCCGCCACATACATGTCCCACTGGGTGGTCTGAAACCCCTTGGGCGGCATGTCGAGCGCCGTGTAGCAGGTGATGGGCTCCTCCGAGATGATGATCCCTCCGGCGTGGATGCTGCGGATGTTGGGGAAGTGGGCGATGTGGGCAGCCAGTTTGATGATCTTCCGGGTGATGGCGCTGTCGTGGGCGGGGTCACCGGGGCGCTCCACCAAGGCGTCGATCTCCCCTTTGGGTAAGCCATACACCTTGCCCAGCTCACGGTATACCGACTTCTCCTTGAAGGTGGAGGTGGCCCCCAGCAAAGCAGTATGGGTGGAGCCGTACCGTTTGAAGACGTAGTCCTGCACCTCGTCACGCTCCCGCCACGAGTAGTCGATGTCGAAGTCGGGCGGCGTGGAGCGTTTCGGGTTCAGGAACCGCTCGAAGTAGAGGTCGAGCTCTATCGGGTCCACGTCGGTGATCATCAGGCAGTATGCCACCACACTGTTGGCGCCGCTGCCACGCCCCACATGGTAGAACCCGCGCGACATGGAGTAACGCACGATGTCCCACGTGATCAGGAAGTAGGAGGCAAAACCGAGCTTGTCAATGATGTCGAGCTCGGAACGCACCCTGCGGGCAGCCTCTTGGTTTCGGGTGCCGTAGCGGTGCTTCAGGCCGTCGGCCGCCAGCTTCTCCAGCAGGAGCTTGTCGTCGTAGCGGCTGCCGGTAAAACTCTTTTTGTTTTTGATGGTGGTGAAGTCGATATCGAGGCGACACTCTCTGAGCACCTTCATGGTGTTGTGGATCAGCCCGGGCACCCCCTGGCACACCTTTACAAGTTCATCCGGGGTGGTGAGGTGGTCTGCCGGAGAGGCGGTGTCGGAGGCAGAGAGCTTTGAGATCAGGGTATTCAGGTCTATCGCCCGGAGGTTGCGGTGCACCGCGTACTCACCGGAGGTGGCAAAAGAGGCGGTGGGACGCAGCAGCAGTCTGCCGTGCCTGCTCTTGTCGAGCAGGTGGTAGTGCCGCTTTACCTCCGCAGGGGTGATACCCATGTACTCGTGGCCGGACAGGCTCTCTACGCCCTGAATCAGGAACGGGTAAACCCAGAAAGCATGCTCCAGCCGAGGCGGAGTGTCGGGCAGCGGAATGCCCTGCACCGTATGGTCGCTCAGAAAACGGTTCAGCTCCTGCATCCCCTCCCGGTTGCGGGCGATCCCCTGGTAAAGCATCCGCCCCTTGCGCCGGAAATCGATACCACACACCGGCGCAATACCCTCTGAATGGCATGCCTTTACAAAACCAGGAACAGCCGCGCTGTTGTTGATGTCGGTCATCACCACCACCTCATGGCCCAGCACGCGCGCACGCTGCGCCAGCACCTCCGGCGACATGGTGCCGTAGCGAAGGCTGTGATAGGTGTGGCAATGAGTGAGCATCTTTTTTGAATGAAGAATGAGGAATGATTAATTACTAATCTTTTTTGCGATGGCAATTTAATCATTTCTATAAGAAAGTTGAGAAAGTTGAGGGAGTTGAGAGGGTTTAGTTGACGACTTTACGACTGGGTGACTTTACGACGATGCGACTTTACGACTTTACGACGATGCGACTTTACGACTTTACGACGATGCGACTTTACGACTACCGACTACTCAAGAAAAAGGTTATCGGAATTATTCAATTTGTTCGTATCTTTGTACACGTTATGTAATAACCTATAAATCATCTTAAGAATGGATACGATCATCATACATACTGATTCAAAAAAAACCAGTGCTTTGGTTGCGTTTCTAAAAGCGTTTAACATCCCTTTTAAGTTGATCAAGGATGAAAAAGGGGAAGACCATCCATATCATCCCGATTTTGTTGAAAAGATTTTAGAGCGTGACAACAGTGCCAGAGACGGCAATACCATTGTTTACACTGACACCCTCAGAAAAGATCTCTTTCAAGAATGAGTTACTCTATATTGTTCGAGAAGAGTGCTTTATAAGACATTCTGAAACTCAGGAAATCAGGAAACAAGGTTGATCTGAAAAAACTGGAAACGATTCCGGAGGAATTACGGAGTCATCCACGTTCAGGCACAGGCAATCCGGAACGACTCAAACACCAATTATCGGGTTTCTGGAGCAGGCGTATCAACAAGAAAGACCGTCTGATTTATGAAATAATCGAAGAACCAGACAAGTTAGTGGTTGTGATATCCGCATTGGGCCACTATTAAAAAGACCCGACTCCCGACTTATTTCCGGTAAGTTTCAACAAAAATTTCGCAACTTGTTGAATCGGGTGCTAAATGTCGTATCTTTGATCCAGACAAGCATGACCTATTCACATTATGTTACCGGATTTATCATGAACAAAGAGTTTCTTGCGGTAAACTTGGCAGGGAAAATTCATCCTAAGCACTAACTTTAACCGGAGTGGTTTCCTAGGGCAAGAAGGGTCTTCTGTCAATTGCAGACCATCCCATCTGACGAACCAAAAAGCAACCATCATGAAAGCAACAAGCGGTAAAAGAATCCTTTACGTGATCAGCTTATGTCTGCTATCAAGTTTCCTGAGCGCCCAAGACACGATATTCCGGGTCGACGGCACCGTACAGCCGGCACACATCATTGAGATCACATTGACCGTGGTCAGGTATACGCTCCCTAACGACCCCGAAGGGCCTGTGTATACCATCTCAAAGCGCGCCATTGAAAGGATAGTCAGGGAAGATGGATCCGTAACAGAGGTTCAGCAAGCCACCCCCTCCGACACCCCGCCAGAGCCGATCGGCACAAAGCCAAGTCCACGAAATGCCATCTCATTGGATGTACCAAAGCTCTTCTTTCCGGCCATCTCCATTGGCTACGAACGCTACTCTGAATGCGGAATGTGGGGGTTAAAGATCCCATTTGAGTTTGGCAGAACACCGATGTATGCAAGACATGCTAAAAACCTGCAGACAATCGGAATCGGGATATCGATCAAATCATATATATTCACGGATATATGGAATAAATTCTATGCCGGCATATCTGCCAATATTAAGGAAGCGACATACAACTATACCTTCTTCGACAGCAACCTGATGAAGCATGTTGAAGTCAAAGGCTACCAGACGACTCTCTATCGATATGGCTTTATGGTTGGGTATCAGGTCCATTTTCATGAACGATGGTCAGCATCATTACAACCGGAAGTC
>SKPS01000274.1 GCA_007119395.1 Lentimicrobiaceae bacterium | reverse complement strand
CCCAGAACATACCCAACCACCGCTTGTCTCATACCATCACCCTCAACACCGGAACCTTGGAACCCGGCATCTACATCCTTCACCTCATCACCCGTGATGGCGGAAGGTTTGTTACGCGGGTGGCGCGGTGGAATTAGAGGATGAGAGGATTTTCGTTGTAGGGACGTTGCATGCAACGTCCCTACTTTTCTTGACCCTACCGTTCCCAACGCGCTTAATACCCACAACTCAACCTTCTCAACTTTCTCAACCTCTTTTTCTCAACAGCGAAGCGCTCAACAGACATTGGCTTGTAATTCGTCATTGAAAATTCGTAATTAAAAAAAAGCCTCCAGGCAGATACCTGAAGGCTTGGAAAAGGCGGAGACCGATTCGGTGAAAGCACCCATAAAACCATTGTTGCAGCGCACTATGAACCTAAGATCCCCGCCAGGCTTTTGATTGCTTGTTAAAGGCTCCTGGCTATCACCTGCGGATCATCACCCGTTCACTGTGCTGCAATAAATCGGAGGTGATTCTGAGGATGTAGATGCCTGTGTTAAGATTCGACACATCGATCTGTCCGGTTGCATTATCTGCAGCATGCCCCTGGTGGCTGAACAAGACCCTTCCCGACAGGTCGATCAGCTCGGTACGGAGGGTGGAAACAACTACGGGATCCTTCACCTGGTAGTTGATCATGTTTACGGCAGGGTTGGGATATACCAACACCTCTGAGAAGGCAGTGGGCACACCTCTGACCGAGGTAAAGATTGAGAGGGGAATCAGGCTGCCACCGGAGGGGAGAGCTACCCACAATCCGAAAGTGTTCGGGCTGTTGCTGTTGTTGGTTGGGTCAAGGAATCCCGAGGCCACCACGGCAATGGCACTGTCTTGCAGGCCAAGTGTAGCGAGTGGCGCACTGTACTGTACCAGCACATTGTTACCCGTTTCGTCGGTTACATCGAGCACCAGATCGGCTGTGGGCACTTCAAGGTATCCGTCGAATGCGCCATAGACCAGGTCATCAACGAGTGTGGTATTACCGACTTTCACATCAACGGTGGGCGCATCTGTGGATCCATGCATCACCAGCACATCGGTATTGCCCGGTGTATGGGCCTGTTCACGCGCCTGGTCAAAAACATGCAGGGTGAAAGGCTCAGCAGGGTCATAACCGGTTGCACTCACAATGCCATTGGCCACAGCGATGTATTTTTTGTTGGCTTCAAACGTCACATGGAAAGTTTCTACAGGCTGTCCAATACCTGCACCGGGTGCTGTTACCGTGATGGTTTGTTCCACTTCAGCCGGCACATCCACAAACGGCGAGGCGGTACGGAAGGCGAAGTTGGTGAGTACGGGGTCTGTTCCCAAATAGACATCCACTTCGGCGGCCGCTGCATCAGCGCTATTGTGAATCACCTGTAATCTTGCCGAGGATTCAGGCAAAGGGATCAGTGACATGCCCGTAGGGAGTGCAACCCATAGTCCAAAATCATTGGCACTGTTGCTGTTGTTGGTTGGGTCAAGGAATCCCGAGGCCACCACCACAATCGCAGCACCCTCCAGTAAAAGGGTTTGCAATGGCGCCTTGTATGAGGCCACCACCTGCGAGCCGGTGATGTCTGTAATGTTCAGTGTATAGTCAGCCGTTGGCAGTTCGAGGTAATCGTGTGAGAAATTGCCATAGGCAAAGCTGTCGATCAGTGTTACACCGGCAGCACCCGGGGTAACCACCTTTACCATAGGCGCATCAGTAGAGCCATGCACCACCAGCACGTCGGTGTTTCCTTGCTGCGAAGCGGACTCACGCCCTAAGGGAAAAATGTCGAGATTAAAGGCGGGCGCAGGAGAATAGCCGGTCGGACTGACTATACCATTGGCCACCACAACATATTTTTCGTTCTGAGCCAGGGTAACCTGAAACGAATCAATGCCTTGCGCAGGGGATGTGCTGTTAGGCGGTGCAATCACAATATTAAGTGGCACACCGGCCGGAGCATCCACAAAGGGTGAAGCAGTGCGGAAAGCGAAATTTGGCAGCAACTTGGTGTTGTTCAACCAAACATCCACTTCGGCTGCGGCGGCATCAGCACTGTTGTGGATCACCTGTACACGGGCAACATTGGTTGTATCCGGTGATGTTGGAGATCCGATCGGCACAGGCTGATTGGCAGCGGAAAGGTTGAAGGTTGCAATTGGTGCAATGAGGAAAAGGGCCATTGCGGTCATCAAAGCGTAAGTAAAAAATGTCTTTTTCATGATTTTAGGGTTTTAAGTTTGTAGAAGAACAACAGAAACAGAATTAATGTTTAATTATTAGCTTAAAATATTAAACACGAAATCTGTCAAATCATTGATATGCTGCAAAAAACACCTATAGTGTTAAACAAATATTAACAAAACTTAAACAAAAACCCTGTCATCTTTCTCTGTTCGGAGGGTTTTTTTTAAGAAGATGTTGCGTGGGGGGCAGGGGATTCCCCATTTTTTTATATCTTGCGTCTCGAAAACATCAGTGTATAATCCTTTCAAAATCAACTCTTCATGGCATCAGTTGTAAACATATTTTCAGGGGAGGCGAGTCGTTATTTGGCAGAAAAGATAGCTGTTTCGTACGGCAAAAAGCTTGGGAACGTACGGGTGAGTCATTTCAGTGATGGCGAATTTCAGCCCTCTTTTGAGGAGACAGTTCGGGGCAACGAGTTGTTTATCATTCAATCGACCTTTCCACCTGCTGACAATCTTTTTGAGTTGTTGTTGATGATAGATGCGGCGAAGCGTGCTTCTGCGAAGAGTATTGCAGCGGTGATTCCTTATTATGGTTTTGCCCGGCAGGACCGTAAGGACAAGCCTCGTGTTTCGATTGGTGCCAAGTTGGTGGCCAACTTGCTCACGGCGGCGGGTGTTGACAGGATCATCACGATGGATCTTCATTCAGACCAGATCCAGGGGTTTTTCGATCTGCCGGTTGATCACATGTATGCCTCTTCCATCATCATCCCATATCTGAAGCGGTTGAACCTGCCCAATCTCACCATGGCATCACCTGACACTGGTGGCACCAAACGGGCAGCGGCATATGCCAAGTTCCTCAACTCTGATCTGGTGATCTGTTTCAAACAACGTGCGAAAGCCAATGTAGTAGAGAGCATGACCGTAATCGGGGATGTGAAGGGGAAAGACATTGTATTGGTGGATGATATCATTGACACCGCCGGCACCATTACCAAGGCAGCCACCATGATGATTGAGCAGGGTGCCAACAGCGTCCGTTGTGCTTGTACACACCCCATCTTGTCAGGCAAGGCGTATGAAAACCTCGAAAACTCACCACTGTGCGAGGTGATTGTAACCGATACCATCCCTCTCAAAAACTCCCTCGATAAAATCACGGTGCTCAGTACCGCTGACCTCTTTGCCGATGTGATTGGAAGGGTACACAACTACGAATCGATCAGTGCACATTTTGAGTTCTCTACACTGCTCTAATCAAAAAAAACATCTACCTTTGCACCCCCCTAAAAGATAGGGGTATATATTATTATTGTATTTCAAATCGCTAATAAGCTATGAAAATTGTCAAATTGAGCGGTTCTCCCAGAGAGAACGTAGGGAAAAAAGACGCAAAAGCTCAGCGTAAACAGGGGCGTGTCCCTTGTGTATTGTATGGTGGTGATGAACAGGTTCACTTCTCTGTTGAGGAGAAGCAGTTTATCCCCGTGGTATTTACCCCTGATGCCATGTTCCTTGAAATTGATCTGGGTGGCAAAGTGTACAGGGCTATCTTACAGGATATTCAGTACCATCCTGTTTCCGACAGAATTCTGCATGCTGACTTTCTTCAGTTGCATGATGACAAGGAGGTTACATTGAATGTTCCGGTGAAATCCACCGGTACTTCGAAGGGTGTACTTCGTGGCGGGCGTTTAATGAAGCGTTTACGTAAGCTTCCGGTGCGTGCTTTACCGGCCAACATGCCTGAAAGCATCACCCTTGACATTACGCCGCTTGACATTGGCCAAGCCATTAAGATCAAAGACATTGAGATACCCGGTGTTGCGATCCTGAGCAATCCTTTCAACACAGTCATTGGTGTGAAGACAGCACGTGGTGCCGGATCCGATGAGGATGAGGACGAAGACGAGGAAGAGGCTGCTGAGGGTGAAGAGGGTGAAACTTCCGGTGAGGCACCTGCCGAGTCGTAGTTTTTGATGTTAGGTTTTTTATGAAATTTCTTATTGCAGGTTTAGGCAATATCGGAGACCGGTATTCGGGCACGCGCCACAATGCCGGCTTCGATATTGTTGACTTGCTGGCTTTACGCAAGGAGGCCACTTGGGAGAGTGGTCGGTATGCGTACCGGACTGCGGTGCGTTTTAAGGGGCGTGAGCTCATCCTGATCAAGCCCACCACCTTTATGAACCTCAGTGGCAAGGCGGTGAGGTATTGGTTAGACAAGGAGAAGATTCCGCTTGAGAATTTGCTGGTTATTGTTGATGACCTGGCACTCCCCCCCGGCGAGTTACGGTTAAAGAAGAAGGGTGGAGCGGGGAGTCACAACGGTTTGGAGAACATTATTTCTGTTTTGGGCACGGGTGATTATGCCCGTTTACGATTTGGCATCGGTGACCAGTTTGTACGTGGCTACCAGTCAGAATATGTATTGGGCCGCTGGGCTCCTGAAGAGCGTGAGCATGTGATGGAGCGGATGGAGGTAGCGGCCGATATGGTGATTGGTTTTGTGACCATTGGTGCTGAGCGCACGATGACCCAGTTCAACAAAAAATAGTCTGTTCAGCGGCCTGTACTCTGGTAGGCATCCAAGGTACGCTGTCGCGCAACCTGATGGTCCACCATTGGCTCCGGATAGGCTGCCGTGCCATATTCGGGAATCCATCTGCGGATGTACTTCTCTTCCGGATCAAATCTCTTTTGCTGCGTGAATGGGTTGAAGATT
>SKPS01000139.1 GCA_007119395.1 Lentimicrobiaceae bacterium | reverse complement strand
GACCTGTCGCCGAAAATAGCGGCAAACCCCATTGCCAGCGAGTCAAGGTTGTTGTTGAAGTCTTCGTCGGGAATCACCTGCCTGCCCAGGTCAAGGCGTATTTCGAACACAGGAACTGATGTCGCCATCAACTTGCCATCGGCCGAGTACACAGAGCCTCTGTTGGCCGGGATAGTGCGGTATCTGACACTGGTGCTGTCATCAGCTCCAGGAAGCAAATGCTGGGCTTCCACAAACTGTATCCGTACAATCTTCCCCACTATGAGCACTCCAAAGATGAGCATCATAGCATACACCAGAAAGATCCGGTTAAATATTTGCCTTTTATGTGCTTCTGCTTCAGTCATCTTAAGGATTTGTCTCTTCAGAGGTTATAAATATTTTCACAGGAGGCACCAGGTTTTCCCTGATACCTGTCTCACGAAGCCGTTCACTGATTTGCGATGGATTGCTTAAATACATCACACTTGACTTGGTGCTGATATATTTGTATCGCAGCTCTTTCAGTTCTGCTTCCAGTTGCATGGCTTTCCGACGGTTGCGCTCAGCCGTGGCGGAGTTCGATATGTAAAAAATGGCGATTGCACCAAGGAAGATGAGGTATGGGATGTTGTTGATGACCCACTTTTGCGTCAACATAGAGCCATCGAGCAAAGAGCTGACAGCCGCAAAAGGACGAAATCTTCCTTCCGATTTTTGTTTTGAAGAACCATCATTGTGCCTTTCAGCACTGTCGCTGAAAGTACTCTGCACAGACTTAAAGAGCCGTATGTCTTTGAACCACCTTTTGCGGGGGCTCTTCTTCGGCCTCTTGTAGCTGTTCTCCATTGCAGCCTTGCCTCTTTTCCTGAACAACGCCATATCAGTTTCTTTCTCCTATCCTTAGTCGGGCACTACGCGCCCTGTTGTTTTGTTGAATCTCTTCACTGGAAGGCATGATGGCACCCGACCCAACGGGTGTGAAAGGTGCATCGACTCTTCCGTAAAAGTCGGTTTCGGGCTTGTCGTCGAATGTGCCGTTGCGCAAGTACCGTTTTACCAGCCTGTCTTCCAGAGAGTGATAGGCAATCACCACGAGTCTTCCACCCGGCTTGATCGCTTCCTTGCATTGTACAAGCATTTCACGCAGTGCCGGAAGCTCGTCGTTGACCTCTATTCGAAAAGCCTGAAATACCCTGGCCATAAACTTCTTCTCCTGCCTCGCCGGAATATGTTTTCCAATGGCTGCCTTGAGCTGATCTACAGTGGTAACAGGTTGATTTGAGCGTGCATTGACCAGTGCGGAAGCGAGTTGCCTGGCATTTCTCAACTCACCATAATGGTAGAGTATGTCAGCAAGTTTCTCTTCGGAGGCTTCAGTGATAATGTCTGCTGCTGTTTTTTCCAGCCCGGTATTCATACGCATGTCTAAGGTTGCGTTTTCTCTGGTGGTAAAGCCACGTTCAGGGGTGTCAAATTGGTAAGAAGAGACCCCCAGGTCTGCCAGCACCCCGTCGAGAGGCAAGGCATTATGGTATCGCAGGAAGTTTAAGAGGAACCGAAAGTTGGCATGCACACAAATCAGCCGATCATCAACAGGAGCATTGTCAAGAGCACGTTGGTCCTGATCGAAAACGACCAGTTTTCCTGTTGTAAGCTGCCCGAGAATGGCTTTGGCATGCCCCCCTCCTCCAAAGGTGAGATCTGCGTACGTTCCAACAGGGGAAATACGCAGTCCTTCCAAAGACTCATGTAACAAGACAGGGTTATGATACATTCTCAGAGGCGCTGTTTTTCAGGTTACGGTTTCCCATCACCTCTTCTGCCAGATCGGCAAACATATCAGCACTCTCAGAAATCATCGCTTCATAATGATCTTTGTTCCAGATCTCAATACGATTCACTGCCGAAGAGAGCACTACTTGCTTGTCGATCCCTGCAAACAGGGACAGGTCTTTCGGAATCAGCAAGCGCCCTGTAGAATCCAGCTCAACGGTCTTCACCCCTGCCATAAAAATGCGAATAAAGTCAACATTCTTTTTCACAAACCTGTTAAGGTTGCTAACGTCTTCACTTTCTCGCTTCCACTCGGCCATTGGATAGAGTTCAAGGCACTTGTGAAACACACTCCTTTTGACCACAAATCCCTCTTCAATAACGGGCATAAGTTGCTTGCGGAGAGGGGCAGGGAACATTAGCCTGCCCTTCTCGTCCACTTTGCACTCATGTACGCCTATCAGGTTCGTCATTAGGGTGTTGTTTCAGGGTGTAAAGATATGGAACAATTACCACTTTTTACCACTTTGGTGGAGTAATGTTGCACTTTTCGCAAAAAATGTTCATATCTTATGGGGTTTTGTTGATATCTTGCAAATGCCACGATTTTTATATATGCTGAAAATCAATATTATATATGGTAAATAAAGAAAGTGGTAAATAGTGGGGTAAATTTCTGAATTGTTGAAAAATCTTTTATCCGTCACCTTCTGGCCCCTGCCTGCAACAGTGTACTGACATACCTGCTGTTTTACACGAAAAGTCTATCTTTGCGGTGTAGAAAACTCGTGTGCAATGGAAGAGACCCCAATGGAGCTTCAGCCCAATCCTGACTCAAATGTCGTCATCTCGCGGAAAACCATCGATATCAGAGAGGTGTTCCGAAGTAAAAACCCTGGATTGGCACGGTTAATTCCCGGCTTCCTATACGGTTATCTCAAGAGAATTATACATCAGAACGAACTCAATGAGTTTCTCTATGCCAACCGGAATGTGCATGGCCTCGAATTTGTCGAAGCGGTGATTCGCTATTTCAATCTGAAAATAACTGTCAAAGGAATAGAGAATGTCCCTCCCACAGGCAAGGTGACTGTTGTGTCAAACCACCCTCTGGGTGGGTTGGACGGGCTTGCCATCATGCATGTGCTGGGGAAGGTGAGGCCGGATATCATCACCGTTGTCAATGATCTGCTGATGTTTCTGCCCAATTTGAGGCCACTGTTTGTGCCAGTGAACAAGCATGGCAAGAACTCTGATTACGTGAAGAAGCTAAACGAGACCTTTGCTTCCGAAAACCTGATGCCGATCTTCCCTGCCGGTCTCTGCTCCCGAAAACAGGGGGATGGAACCATTTGTGACCTGGAGTGGAAGTCAACCTTTGTGAACCAGTCTGTGAGAAACAAACGCCTGATTGTCCCCATGCACTTCAAAGGGCGAAACTCATCGTTTTTCCACAACCTGGCCCGGTTGCGAAAACGGCTCGGCATCAAAGCCAACATTGAAATGCTATACTTGGTGGACGAGATGTTCAAGCAGCACAACAATGAGGTGGCCATCACCATCGGTGATCCGATTGAGCCTGATTTTTTCAACAAAACAAAAAAGCCTGCAGAGTGGGCACAGTGGGTAAAATCCCATGTGTATGATCTGGGCAGCGAAACAAACAACACATAATTTTCAACTATGCAACGGGATTTTTGTCTACTTTAGTTGATTAAACTTATTGAACGTACATCATATGACAGAAGAGATTATACCCCCCATTGATCGCCAATTGCTTGAACAAGAGTTAACGGATGATAAGCTGATAAAACGAACCAACAATGGCGACAACCTGATATACATTGTAACAGCCCACGACTCACCCAATGTGATGCAGGAGATCGGACGTTTGCGAGAGGTCTCCTTTCGCGATGCTGGTGGGGGAATCGGTAAAGAGATTGATATTGACCAGTTTGATACCAGCCAGGAGCCATTTCGCCAACTGATTGTGTGGAATCCTTCTGACAAAGAAATCACCGGTGGTTACAGGTTTATTCACGGTGGTTTGTTGGAGCACGGGAACAACGGAGAAGTGATGAGCCCCACCTCTGAAATATTCCGCTTTTCGCCGGAATTCATCGACCACTATTTACCTGTTACCATAGAATTGGGCCGCTCATGGGTGCAGCCTGCTTACCAACCGTTCAATGACTTCCGGAAAGGGTTGTATTCTCTCGACAATTTGTGGGACGGACTGGGAGGATTGATTGTGCAATACTCAGATATTGAATACTTTTTTGGCAAAATCACCATGTATACCTCTTACAACCAAGAGGCACGCAATATTTTGCTCAGCTTTCTTCAGCTCTATTTCCCCGACAAAGAGAATCTGGTTACACCGGTTCCGGAGTTGGTGATCGATATTTCGAAAGAGATGCCGGTATTGCAGAAACATTTCCTCGGAAATAATTACGAGAAAGATTTCAAGCTGTTGGTGAAGTTGCTTAAGGAGAGGGGGGAGATGGTGCCTCCTTTGATGAATGCTTATATGAACCTTACTTCTACCATGAAGGTGTTTGGTACTGCGACAAACCCTCATTTCGGTGATGTAGAGGAGACAGCCATTCTGATCAGGATTAAAGACATTTATCCGAAGAAGAAGGAACGGCATATGAAAAGCTAACAGATGATGGAAAACCGAAGAGGGTCATTCGCTCCACCATTGCATATGCAGGCACGATTTGTCTGTTCCAGTCCTGGGCTCAAGGGGTGCCCACAGCCAACCCTGCCGGAACATGCATTTATTGGTCGTTCAAATGTGGGGAAATCTTCGCTGATCAACATGTTAACTCAGCGCAAAGGGCTGGCCAAGACATCGGCCACGCCGGGCAAAACCAGGCTGATCAACCATTTTGTTGTCGATGAAAACTGGTTTCTTGCCGATCTGCCCGGCTACGGCTATGCAAAGGTTTCCAAGTCTATGCGTGAGACCTGGCCCGCGTTGATTCGTAACTATCTTATGCAGCGAAAGAATCTGCTCAACACCTTTGTGTTAATAGACATCAGGCTTGAGCCACAGCCGATAGACCTTGGGTTTATCCGATGGCTTGGTACCCACCAACTACCTTTCGCCCTCGTTTTTACTAAAAGCGACAAGCTGTCAAAGGGCAAGGTAAAGGAGTCGATTGACAGGTATAGCCGAACACTCCTCAGGGAGTGGGAAGAGCTTCCGCCTG
>SKPS01000204.1 GCA_007119395.1 Lentimicrobiaceae bacterium | reverse complement strand
TCAACATTAAGGTAGTTAAGGGGTTAAGGGCATGATGAATTCTTCAACCTAAAAAGACCCTCTAGTTAAATTGTTATTACAATGCAAACTTTGCATGTTTTTTCCTATCTTTGCATTACAATTATAAGATGATAAACCTCATGAGTGATGAATCCGGTTTCAGAAGGATGATTGAGTATTATATTGAAAGCTCAGACAAGGATTTCAAAACCATGCTTGACCTGTATCAAACCGGAAACAACGCATGGGCTCTGTTTGTGGGACATCTTGTGATTGAAAAAATGCTCAAAGCTTTGTATCTGAAAAGGATTAAAAGTTTTCCACCATACATTCACGATCTTAGACGAATTTGTGAGAAGGCGAACATTGAACTTGACCAGCATCAAGGAGTCCTCCTTGACAGCATTACCAGATTCAATATCAGAGCAAGGTATGATGACTACAAGGGTAGCTTCTATAGTCTTTGTACTGACAGGTTTACAGAAGAATGGATTGGGAATATTAAAGAAATCAGAGAATGGATAAAGAGGATGCTATCAGAATGAGTATCAATTACCTGAAGAGGTTAAAGAGCCACGATATATTTTTTTCGGAAGCGTGGATGTTTGGTTCGTTTGCCAAAGGGATCCAGCATGAAGAGAGCGATATTGATATCGCTATTGTTTTGGATGACAGTGTTTCTGATTCGTTTGACACGGAGGTTCAGTTGATGGTTCTTCGCAGGGGAGACGAGACAAGAATAGAGCCTCATGCGTTCTCGAAGAAAGAGTTTAGCCAAAACACCCCCATTGTAAAACAGATTCAAGCACAGGGATTCCGGATCTCCTGACAGATCACTCTACCATATAGATATTGGCTGTGATTTTGAGCCAGTTGCCTAGTTTTTCCTTTTCAATTACCCTGCAAAAGAACAGCTTGCCAGCATCCATCAAGCGTGAACAGACAAGGTTCATCTTTCGTGGCACAAACCCAATTCGTACTTCATCACAGTAGATGGAGATGGCATGCTCATCAAACCGGTTGTGGGGTTCCCGCTTCATGGGAAGCACCTTGCCGGGGACAATCTGCTCCTCTACGGTGTCAATCTCTTTGCAATGGCCGGTACCGGCAATGGTGATTTCCAGGATAAATATCTCCTGCCTGAACGGCGTAATCCCGCTGCCGCCCTGTCCGAGCAACTCCAGGAGCCCCGGTGTGATGGGTATAATAGACTCATTCATCGCACAATAAGCTGATTATGTTGTTGAATTTATTGATGTTCTCTTCGAAAACCTTCATCTGGGAACGTATCTCCTCCTGTCTGACCCCGATCCATTCTTCGTCATAAATCTTCTCTTTGTGGTTGAATGGAAAGCTCTGCTCCAGGGCTTCGATCTTATTGTTGAGACCACTGATGCTACACTCCAGATGCTCAATTCGTTGTTGCTTCTCGGGCATGGGGATTTGGGAGAGCTTTTCGGTAGCCTGATCATCCAGATAGAGCAGTATCATCTGCAACTCCTGCAAGGCATTCAGATCGTAGGCGGCCTTCACTTTGATGAAGAGATCTCTCTCTTCGAACGATTGATTCGGATTGAGATCGGGATGCAGTCTTTTACACAGCACCCTGAATATCTCTTTCAGCTTCTCTGCATCCTCTTTTGGAATAAGGTGATTGAGCACCTGTTTGGATGCATCCAGCGAGGCGGCTTGCCTGGCAATCTCCTGGTGATACTCTTCCAAACGTCGGTTGATCATGGCATCGATGGCCGGCAGATCCGGTTTCTCATCCCTGTTGATGGCCGCCTGAATCTGTTGCATCTTCATCTTCAGCCGTGCTGATTCGGTTTGCTTTTGCAGCAGCTCCAGTTGCAGATGCCCCAGTTTCTGGAGGTACAATGAGTTGAGGATCACCAAGTCACTCTCAACCATGTCTTTATGGCGTGCAAAAAGTGCGGCATACTCCTCACGCAACTCCTCCAACCGGAGGGTAAGGGCTTCATTCTCTTTGGTGATGGCCGGGGTGTAATTCTCCATGGTGTTCAGTGTGAAAGATCTCCGTTGTCGTGCATCCGTTGCCGTTTGGGATCCTCAAACCGATGACAAAGATAGTGGTTATTGTGGTTTTGGAGGGTGTTTAATCGTTTAATCGTCCAATCGTTGAATCGCGGAATCGTCCAATTGTCTACATGTTAATTGGTTTTTACTGGCTTTTGACTCTCGACTACCGACTATCGACTCCCGACTCTATGAACCGCATACAGCGGCAGGTTATTGAACCAGCTCTCTTCCCGGTAATCACTCATTGATGTGCGGATGGCTGTTTATGAAACCTCAGTTTTTCTGATAAGATACATTTTTACGGACGAAAAAGTGATATTGATAACATTTTTACGGAGGAATAATTGGCTTGTGGCTGAAACTCCAGCTGCAACTATTGACTATGGACTCTCTATTTTAATCTTCGGATGAAGTTGCTTGCAAAGAAATCTTTCAGTTTCTCAGATTTCCAATCCGCAACAATAGAGCGCATCAGCCGGTATTCCCGGCGATTGCTTTCACCCGTACAGCCAGCGCCCGGATATGTTCAGGGGTGGTGCCGCAGCATCCCCCAGCCAGGCGCACTTGTCGGTGGTTAAGCAGCGCTTCGCATTGCGCGGCAAATTCAGTTGACGTCACCGGATAAACACCATGCCGGTCAGGGATCCCTGCACTGGGGAATGCTGCAAGGTATCCTGCAGCACTACGTTGCCACCGCTCCAGGTTGGGTAACATTGTAGTCGCTTCGGTACAGTTCATGCCAAGTGAAATAAGCGCACTGTGTGCGATCTCTTCCGAGAATTCATCAGGAGGCACGCCGGCCACCATGTGCTCTCTGCCCTGTGTGACCACCCCGGAAATGATCACTGGTAGCTGATGGGGGCTGTTGCGAAACACTTCATCAATGGCATCGAGAACTGCACGCGCATTCAGGGTATTGAATACCGTTTCAATCAGGAGCAGATCGACACCACCGTCTCGTAGCCCCTCCACTTGCCGGCGGTATGCTTCGCGCAACTCATTGAAGCCAACAGCTTGAAAAGTGACGCGCTTATCGGCATGGGTATGCGTATCAGTACTTTTCCCGGTGGCAATACGATTGGTGGGGCCAATCGCCCCGGCAACGTACCTCGGACGGCCGGGAGTCCTGCGGGTGTAAGCCGAAACCGCAGCGGAAGCAATCTCGGCAGCCGCACGGTTGATGGCATACACCTGATTCTCCATGCCGTAGTCGTGCATCGAAATGGCATTGGCATTGAAGGTGTTGGTCTCCAGAATATCCGATCCCGCCTCCAGATACTGATCGTGGATCTCCCTGATGATATCGGGCCGGGTCAGACACAACAGGTCGTTGTTGCCCTTCTGTGAATGGGTGTGGTCAACGAAAAGAGTGCCTCTGAAATCACTCTCCTCCAGCGCGTAACGCTGGATCATCGTCCCCATGGCACCATCCAGCACCAAAATACGCTCCGCCAGTAAAGACCTGATATCAGGTTTGTTCATAGTGGATGGTTTGCAGGTAGTTACGTCTATAGTCATCAACTTTCACCGGTAAAAGTAGTCAAAACAGCAGATAAACACCATTAGCACCGGAATATGCAGGAAAGGTTTAAGGGCACGGGGCTAACCCCCATTCCTTCGATACAAACATTAGAAAAGGCCTAAGCGTAAAAGTGTGCAGCGAAACGGGTTACCTCAAAAAATATTGAACCGCTCCCAGAAATTCTTGTCGGGGGGGGCTTCATCCTGGCGGTAAATATCCACCCATTTATTCATGGGGATCATCTCCGATGTGTCAAGTCTTTCAGACGGTTCTTCAACAATGGTTATCTCAGAATAAATCGTACGTACCATACTGATGGAATCATTTTCCTTGAGGAAATTTCCTACTGTAGTATGTCTACACATATAGAACAGATCCAGTTTCTTTTCGGCGTTATACTTAAACACAACGACAAATACATCATCAACATTCACAATATATTCACCCGGAGCCCATGATTTAGCATCCCTTTTGAAAATTCTTTCCCTGGGGAGCATTTCAATCCGCTCTATCTGAAAGTTGTTGTTGTTGACGAAAACGTCAAAGCTGGGATAATAGGATTCGGGATCTTTGTGCGTGATCCTGATTTGGTAGATGGTAGAGTTAAAGGTGCTGTCGGCAATTCTGTTCACAATCGTGTAATCATACTTTCGGGATTTGGTAAGATAGCCAATTCTGTATCTAAGCCAGTTGCTGGTTAACAGGTATTTCAACTGATTCCCCTCACTGGCAAAAGGGTTGTTAAATCTGTAGATGCTGTCAACCCCTTTGTCAATTCCCATGACATACACCTCTTCCCTTAAGAAGTACCGGGAGCCCAATCTCCTGCGATACCCCGGGTCTTCAATCAACACACCGGCCGTTAAGGTTCTGCTTGTACGGCCATCTCTTCGTGATTGATGTATCACTTGTTCCTTGTAGATGGCAATCAATTGTCGTTCATGGGTCACATAGTTCTCTTCAATCCGGCTCAGGGCCAGTTGGATCATCTCAAACGGGGTCAGCTCTCTCTCATACACGGTAAAAGGGTTGAGGGAATAGCTGGTAGGTTCGAGCTGAATATCAATTTGTTCACGCCCTCTGACGGATGAAATATCGATCTGTTGGGTTACATAGCCAATGCACGAAATCTGCAGGGTGGTTACCCCCTCTCTTTTGTAGATGGTGAGCCGGTAGTGGCCCTCCAGATCAGAGTTTGTGCCCCTTGTATGGCCATAGACAACAGACGCATAAGGGATCGGCTCATTGCTTTTGGCATCGGTGATGCGACCAAAAACGAAAGTTTGAGCGCCCAGACCAAGCTGAAGCATCATCAACAACAGAACAAGGGATTGTTTCATGGTTTGGGAATAATGATGGATGTACAATGGGGGCATTCAAATAAATATATTGTTTCCCAGTTTCGGTTTCCGGTCACCCCCCT
>SKPS01000125.1 GCA_007119395.1 Lentimicrobiaceae bacterium | reverse complement strand
TCATCCTCTGAAAGCAACCTGGCCAGGATGCTGGCTGAAAGAACGGCATAGTAACCTGCGATGGTATCTTCAGGTTGGTTCATCCCCAGGTTCATTTTCATTTGGTGGGCGATCAGGAAGTTTTGGTATGCACTCTCCCACTCCTGCTGATTGTATGCTGAAGCCGCCAGGTTGAGGTATCCATCTGAAAGGATAGCAAGCCCCTGTACCGGATTGTTCGGGAAGGTGAGATCAACATTGGTTTGCGGGTCAATTTCAATCACTTTCAGGTATGCTTCCATGGCTTTGGCAAGAGCCTTTTCGGGGCTTTCAGCTATCTCTTTATAAAAGCCATTGGCTGGTTCACTGAAACTGTATACCTTTCCATCAATAAATAGCACATCAAAGTTAAGGTCCCACTCCCACAAGTTTGCTCTTCCATCGGGGGTTCGGCGGCGTTTGAAATCGGTACGGGGATCTCCCAGTATGATCCTCACTTCCTGTGCAGGCATGCCAATCTCAATTTCATTGACAAAATTGTAGCACCTGAAAACGTTATAGTAAAGATTACCAATAAGCTGCCATGTTCTTGCTTCCTGGTTGTACCGCTCATCCTCCTTGGCAATTTTCATGTTGGTGTAAGCCTGCTCCAACATACTGTTTCTCAGATAATTGGATAGATTCAGTACCGGGTTTTGTGCCTTGATGGCTACGGTGGTGAGCATTGTGACCAATGCAATCAGTAATAATTTCTTTTTCATGAGTTTATTCCATTTTATGGTGAAACATATGGGGTATCATTTAATGATAACCGGACTAAATTGTACAATGTATGACAAAAATAACAAACAATGTATACATAAACAAGATTCATTCCGAAAACGATCAATTTTCGGTTAATGGGGTATCTTCAGATGCTGTATCAGGATCAAGGGGTTCTTGCATTGTTTCTTCTTCTTGCTCTTCATGTACAACCTTTGATACAGCCGCAATGGAATCATTGTTTCGTAGGTTGATCAACCTGACTCCCTGGGTGGCTCTTCCCTGCACCCTCAGACCATTTACTGCCAACCGTATCACCACACCAGAGCGGTTGATGATCATGAGGTCATCGTTGTCGGTAACGTTTAGAACGGCCACAAGGTAACCTGTTTTCTCAGTAATATTGAGGGTTTTAACACCCTTTCCTCCCCTACTCGTAATCCGGTAGTCTTCCAGTGCAGAGCGTTTTCCATACCCTTTCTCCGATACCACCAGTACATCATACTCTTCGCTGTCCATACAGATCATTCCGATAACACGGTCATCTTTACCCTGCAACGTGATCCCTCTTACTCCGGTGGCACCACGCCCCATGGCCCTGACATGCTTTTCGTTAAACCGTATCGCACGTCCTGACCGCAACGCCATAACCACTTCGTTGGCACCATTGGTGAGTTTGGCTTCAAGCAGTTGATCGTCGTCTTTAATGTTGATTGCAATGATGCCATTTTGCCTGGGGCGGCTGTACGCTTCAAGAGAGGTCTTTTTTATCACACCTTTCTCTGTGGCCAGTATGATGAAGTTGTTCTTCACATACTCCTCATCCTTCAGGTCTTTTATGTTGATGTAGGCTTTGATTTTGTCATCAGCCTCGATGTTCAACATATTCTGAATGGCTCTGCCTTTCGACGATTTGGTCCCCTCAGGTATTTCGAATACCCTGAGCCAAAAGCACCTCCCCTTTTCAGTAAACAGGAGCAGGTAATTATGGTTGGAGGCCACAAACATGTGTTCCACGAAATCATCATTTCTGATGTCAGAGCCTCGTGCCCCTACCCCACCCCGGTGTTGTGTCCGGTATTCAGCAAGGCTGGTACGCTTGATATACCCAAGATGAGAAATGGTGACAAGCACATCTTCATCAGGGATGGTGTCTTCAATCTTGAAGTCCTCGGCGGTGTACTCAATCTCTGTGCGCGTTGGATCACCGTATTTCTCTTTCAGTTGTAATAAATCCTCTTTGATCACTTTAAACTGCAACTCTTGATCGCTCAGTAGTTCTCTCAGATAGGCAAGCTGTTTCATCAACGCATCGTACTCGTCTTTGATTTTTTGTCTTTCAAGACCAGTAAGGCGTTGAAGCCGCATGTCGAGGATCGCTCTGGACTGTACTTCTGACAGGTTAAAGCGGTTCATTAGCTCGTTTCTCGCTTGTTCCGGAGAGGCAGCTTTTTTGATCAGTTCAATGATCTCGTCGATGTTATCAAGTGCGATCAGAAGACCTTCCAAAATATGGGCTTTCTCTTCGGCCTCACGGAGCTCATAACGGGTTTTGCGCAACAACACATCGTGACGGTGTTCAACATAATACTTAATAAGTTGTTGCAGGTTAAGCAGCATCGGACGCCCTTTTACAAGGGCAATGTTGTTGACATTGAACGAAGTCTGCAACAGGGTCATCTGATAAAGCTTGTTTAGCACCACGTTGGGTATACCATCCTTCTTCAGCTCATAGACAATCCGCATACCGTTTCTGTCAGACTCATCACGAATGTCAAAGATGCCTTCCAGTTTTTTGTCATTGACCAGTTCAGCGGTTTTCCGGATCATTTCAGCTTTGTTCACCTGGTAGGGAATGCTGCTTACGATGATTTTGTTACGGCCACCGTTTTCAGAAATTTCGATTTCGGCTACGCCCCGCATTACAATTCTACCACGACCGGTTTCATATGCATCCTTCACACCATCATAACCGTAGATAAGCCCTCCGGTTGGAAAATCAGGCCCTTTTATGTGTTGCATCAGCTCTTCTACCGTGATCTCACGGTTGTCGATATACGCCACAACACCATCTACCACTTCGTTCAGGTTATGTGGTGGCATATTGGTTGCCATACCCACAGCAATGCCGGATGCACCATTGATCAGCAGGTTTGGAATGGCAGCGGGTAACACCACCGGCTCCTTAATGGTATCATCGAAGTTGAGTTGATAGTCAACAGTCTCTTTGTCGATGTCAATCAACATCTCTTCAGCAATCTTCTGTAGCCGCGCTTCAGTATAACGCATCGCAGCCGGACTGTCACCATCGATAGAACCAAAGTTACCCTGTCCGTCTACCATCGGATAACGCAATGACCACTCCTGGGCCATACGAACCATCGCATCATAAACAGATGAATCACCGTGAGGATGATATTTTCCGAGCACCTCCCCTACGATCCTGGCCGATTTCTTATATGGCTTACCGGCCCAAAGCGCCAGCTCACGCATCCCAAAAAGAACCCTCCGATGAACAGGCTTTAAACCATCTCGTACATCTGGTAATGCACGCGATACAATCACCGACATCGAGTAATCGATGTAGGCACTCTTCATCTGATGCTCTATGTTCACACTGATTATCTTGCCTCTCTCCTGCATCTTAATATGTAATTAGTTGCTATATAAGTACTTAGAGATTGTTCTCCCGTGAGAATTATCGTGTACGAAAATAGGGAAAAATGCCGAAACAATCACACTTTGAACTCCGTTTATTTTACACCTCTTTTGAACAGGGCTTTGTTAAAAATTGTGTAACGATTGTTTGAGCCCATGTGGTGATTTGGTTGTACTTTTGAACCGAAACATTCTACTCATTGGTTTGTTTCACTTTTACACCCTCAAGGTGCAACAAAAGAATTGAACGATACTATTATATATGGAAGCAAAATTTTCACCACGGGTAAGAAATGTGTTGGCTTACAGCCGTGAAGAGGCTGTGAGACTAGGTAACGATTACATTGGACTGGAGCATTTGGTATTGGGTATCATGCGTGAGGGCGAGGGGAAGGCGATGCATCTGCTATTCCACTACAATGTAGACATCCCTTCCTTAAAGCAGCGTATTGAACGCACCATCCGTCAGCCGGAACCAGTATCAGGGGATGGGTCAAGTCTCCCTTTGGTACGGCAGGCAGAAAAGGTCTTGAAGATCACTTACCTCGAAGCAAGGTCGTTGCGCAGTGAGGTGATTGGTACCGAACACCTTTTACTGGCCATTCTAAAAGACCAGGACAGCTTTGTAAGTAAATTGCTGAGTGCATATGGTGTACAATATGGTGTCATCCGTCAGAATATTCAACGTTTTCCCGATTTGGAACTTCCGGATGATGTGGAAGACCTGCCCAGTGCTGATTACCCTGAGGGAACCGAAGATGATGATCTGGAGGAACCGGGCAGCGGGAAATCTTTCGGCAGTGGTTCCGGTGCCTCCGGTGGATCTTCACGAAAGGCCGGTGCTGAGTCCAGAAGCAAAACACCAGTCCTCGATAACTTTGGCAGAGACTTAACCAAAGCGGCGGAAGAGAACAAACTTGACCCTGTGGTGGGCCGTGAGCAAGAGCTGGAACGTATTGCCCAGATCTTATCACGCCGCAAAAAAAATAACCCCATTCTCATTGGTGAGCCTGGTGTAGGTAAATCAGCCATCGCCGAAGGACTTGCCTTAAGGATTATGCAAAGAAAGGTGTCGCGTGCACTCTTTAATAAACGGATTGTAACCCTTGACCTGGCATCATTGGTGGCGGGCACAAAATACAGAGGTCAGTTTGAAGAGCGAATGAAAGCCGTTCTGAACGAACTTGAAAAGAACAGCGATGTTATCCTTTTTATTGATGAGATTCATACCATTATAGGGGCCGGTGGGGCAAGTGGCTCACTCGATGCGTCGAATATGTTTAAACCGGCACTGGCACGAGGTGACCTGCAATGTATTGGTGCCACCACCCTGGATGAATACCGACAACACATTGAGAAAGATGGTGCGCTGGAAAGAAGGTTTCAGAAAATTATGGTTGAACCCACCTCCCCGGAGGAGACCATCGAAATACTTCATAACATCAAAGAGAAATATGAAGACCACCACTTGGTGGAATACAATGCAGATGCTGTTAAAGCATGTGTATCGCTTACCTCACGGTACATCAGCGACCGCTGCTTGCCCGATAAAGCAATTGACGCCCTGGATGAAGCAGGTTCAAGGGTTCACTTGAC
>SKPS01000320.1 GCA_007119395.1 Lentimicrobiaceae bacterium | reverse complement strand
CGAGCCGGAATTCGATAGGAAGCACGAACATACACCTTACGGGCCTGTTCCTTTGTCTTCCGGGATTCCAATTGGGCATTCTTCTTACAGCATCCATGGCCGCTTCTTCTGTTCCGCCACCGAGCATACTGTGTCTGATTCTCACATTGGTGATGGAGCCATCTCTTTCAACCACAAATTCCACATACACGATCCCTTCGATCCCTGCTTCTCTGGCTTGTGGGGGATAGCGCAGATTTTGGCTGAGCCATTGTCTCATTTCAAGTTCACCGCCCGGGAAGCTGGCCATTTGCTCCAGGAACTGATAGATGATCTCTTCTTCCTCTTCCTGTTCTCTGGCAACCGGTGGAACGTATTCAGCAAGGAGTGTTTCGCGGTTTACTTCAATGTTGATTTCGATTTCATCGAGGATGTCAACATCATCATCCACGATATCGAGCATGGTGGTGATGGTTTGAGGTGGAGGTGGTGGGGGCTCCTGTTGCCGTTCTGTTTGAACGATGGTCTCTTCAAGGTCTGTAGCGGCCATACTGGAGGTGAGCACCATTAACTCTCTGTCGAATTGTTTGAGTTCAAAGGCAAACAGTACGATGGAGAGAGCGACCAACAGCCCGATCTGAATAAACAGGGGCCTTTTCTTTTCGAGGTCAACGCGTGGATTTTTTTTCAGTTCCATGACGAATAATGATTGTAGAGGTTATCTGAAACGTTAATACATGTATATACACTTATGACGAGGCAAAGATAATGGTTTTATCTGAGCTGAGTCAAATTTTCTTTTGTTTTGGTGCGAAGGTGTTTCAGGTTTGCTGTTCCTGGCCGGTTGTCTGAAGTGCGATCAGGCATCCCGGGACGAGCCCGGCCATGTCAGCGAGAAAATCGTGTATTGATCCGTTTCGGTGTATGGGCAATACAGCTTGCAGCAACTCTGTAAAAGCAGCAAATAGTGTGCCGTATATCAGCACTTTTGCTGCGATTTGCATTTTTTTTCTGTTTGGGCTCTTGTGGCATTGGAGCCCCGCATACAGAAACCCAAACCCGGCAAAGAGCATGAAGTGTACCACTTTGTCGGCATGAGGAAACACAATGGCGTCAGGGAGGGTAGGTATTTGTTTCCCCGGCAGCAGGGTAAGCAGCAGGATGAGAAATATCCAGAAAACCAGCAGAGGTTTCCATGGTATCCTTTGCATCAGTGTCAGATCAGTTCACGGTAGTCCTCGGCCGAGAGCAGGTTTTCTACCTCATTGTTGTCAGAGATCCGTAACTTGATGATCCATCCTTCACCATAGGGATCTGAGTTAATGAGCTCAGGGTTCTCTTCGAGTTGCTCGTTTACTTCAATCACCTCACCACCTAACGGCATATATAGGTCAGAAACAGTTTTTACTGCTTCGATGGTTCCGAATGCTTCACCCATTGCCAGGGTTTCGCCTTCTGTTTCCACTTCCACGTAAACCACATCGCCCAATTCGCCCTGTGCAAAATCGGTGATACCTACAACGGCCTGGTCTCCTTCAATTTTTACCCATTCGTGCTCCTTGGTGTACTTCAGATTGTCAGGAATATTCATAATGATTAAATGTTTGGTTGTTTGTTGCGGTCAAAAGTAAATAAAAACTGTTGATCAAAAAAATATCTTTTCATCAAGAGAATGTCTGTTGGTGTTTTTTCACCCGGATACTGATCAGTAGATAACCAGTTTAAACCCTACGCCATGCACGTTTACCACATTCACATCGGGGTCGGCTTTCAGGTATTTTCTGATCTTTGTGATGTATACATCCATACTACGTGCATTGAAGTAGCTGTCATCCTGCCAGATGGTTTTCAGTGCATCCGCACGTTCCAGCACGTCGTTTGGTTTTTCGCAGAGCATTTTGAGCAGGGCAGCCTCTTTTGAGGTGAGGCGTATGTCACCTTCAGGCGTTTCGAGCAGTTGTTTGGTAAAGTCGAATTTCAGCTTACCGATTTCAAACACATCATTGATCCGTGCCACTCCTTTGCTTGAGATCTCAATACGTCGCAAAATGGCTTGAATCCGTGCCATTAGCTCATCCATGCTGAATGGCTTGGTGAGGTAGTCGTCGGCACCGGCATTGAACCCTTTGAGGATGTCTTGCTGCATTGATTTGGCAGTAAGGAAAAGAATGGGGATCTCCCTGTTCACTTTCCTGATGTCTTCTGTAAGGCTGATACCATCTTTGATGGGCATCATCACATCCACAATACAAAAATCAAAAGGTTGGCGGTTGAACATCTCCCATGCCTCTTTACCGTTCACGCACAATATGGTTGGATAACCTTTTGCCTCAAGGTATTGTTTCAGGATGATCCCCAGGTTTTGGTCATCCTCGGCCAATAAAATTTTTGTTGTTTTTAACATAGCGGGGCTGTTTTCAGATTCTATGGTGTTGATTTGTTCTGTCGGCATTTCGCGGGAGGCTTACGATAAAGCGGCTCCCTTTGTTGATTTCACTCTCCACATGCACCGATCCTCCATGCCTTTCAACCACGTACTTAACATAGCTCAGACCCAGTCCGAACCCTTTTGAGTTGTGGAGGTTTCCGGTGGGAACACGGTAGAGCTTGTCGAAGATTTTTTTCTGGTTCGCCTTGGTGATACCAATGCCCCGGTCTTGAATCGAAAGGGTCACCTGATCCGGCGTACAGGTAGTGAGAATCTCTACAAACACTTTGTCAGCAGAGTATTTAATGGCATTGTCAACCAGATTCGACAACATATTGTGCAGGTGGGTCTTGTCGCCTGATACCACAGGGTTATCAGCAAAGAGTTTGGTCCTCACCGTGCCGTTGCTCAACTCTATCACCGGCTGATGCTTTTCGATCACCTTTTGGGTCAGTTCATGCAGGTCAACTTTTTCAAACAACAGATACAGATGCCCTTTGTCGATGATGGCAGTTTGCAGTATCTGTTCAGCCAGTTTTCCCAGCCTCTTATTCTCTTCATCGATGATTTTCAAGTAGTTTTCAAGCATCGGACCCGATTTTTCAATATCTGTATCACGCAAGGCTTCGCACGCAAGGCTTATGGTTGACACAGGGGTTTTAAATTCGTGGGTCATGTTGTTGATGAAGTCGTTTTTCATTTCACCCAGTTTTTTCTGTCGAAATGCGTTTCGTGCAATGAAGTAGAGAGACCAGGTCAGGATTACTATCAGGATCACTGAAAGGGGCATCACCTTCCCCAAGTGTGAGAAGAGGTATTGTTTTTCTTCCGGGAATGTGATGATGAGATGTACCGGTTGAGCCAGTTTAAAATTGGGGAAAAGGTTGTAGGTGTAGTTCCCTGTGCCCGGGATATTCTCTGCGAGTTTGGGTGCGTCAAAGAGGAGTTTACCGGTAACCGGGGAATAGACTGCGTACTCAAAGGAGTTTCTTATACCTGCATTTTCCAGTTCATCGGTGATCATTTCTGCCAGGTAGGCTGAATCAAGCAGGTCGTCAAGGTGATCACGGTATGCTACGAAGCTCCCCTCCTGAAAAATGTCTTCGAGATACCCTCTGATATACATATACTGATCTTGTTTCCTCAGACTTTGGCTGATGAAGTCAAGCAGTGAGTCGTTGTACTGGGCATACCTTTGTTGCGGCGTTTCCCCCACCACAGTCTCATCTGTATATTGGTGCTCATGCACTGGGAGTGTATCGATGATTCCGTTGATTTGTGCCGGAGGAACGTGATAGTATTCCTCATCATTATCATAAAACCTGTATAAGCCGGTACCCGAAAAGAGGGAAGGGAAGGGGACGGCTGTATCAGACATTTGCAATTGCTGAAGTGAATCGAGGAGCTTAAGCTGTGCTCTGTTTCTGCGGAGCTGTTCATTACGGAGCTGTTCCTCTTTCACCACTGCCACCCTCTCAAGGTTCCACACTACATTGGTCATTGCCTGGTCTACCTTTTGTCTGAAATGGGTTTCACTGATGTCCAGGGCGTCGCGCATCCAATACAGTTGTACCAGCATCAGACCAGCAATACTGATGAAGCTAAAACCAATTAACACCCTGAGTTTCCATTCTTTCATTGGTGCAAAGGTATGAGAGTGCAGCCCCAAAATTACACTCCCATTAACATATTTTAACGTTTGTTTATGCCTTTTAACATCTGAATAAGATTGCTTTATGTATTTTTGCAGTGTCAAAAGTTCGAAACAAGTATGAGGGCTTCAAAGATAGTCATTCTGATCGTTTCGATGCTGGTTTCTCCGATCATGGTTGAGGGCCAGTCAGACACCGCCCTTACGGGCACGTTCTTTTTCAGGTCAATGCGCATTGTTGGGAATGACACAATTGTTGATGAGCGCCATTTTGACATGAGAAACAGCGGTGGAAGCACCTACAAATTCAGATTTGGTGATGACACTGAAGAGTTCTTTGAGCAATTTGAAAGTACTGCACCTTTTTCTGACACACTGCAGAAACGGTTATCCGATACAATCGGGTTTCCATCAGACAGTGGCCGGATTGACTTCAGGTTTTCAATGCCTGACATAGACTGGCCTGGTTTTGACCTGCGGAGTTTCACACCGGATATTTTCCAGATACCCGGTGATCTCTTTGGCAGAGGCAGTCAGTCTGTAAGCATTCCCCCTTTCAGCGTAGAGGATGTGGAGCTCTATTCAGACGACAACACCGTACGCGATTTCAATGTACGACCTTTGCGCGGAACAACTATTTTGCTTGTAGAAGCAAATTTAGACAATAAAAGGAGCAGTTATACCGTTTATGATAACAGAGGAAATACGTTACACTTCGAACGTTTGAGAAGAATCGAAGGGAAGTTCAGAAGGGTATTGGACATGACAGAACTAGAAAGTGGCACGTATTTTGTAGAAATAAAGAATGGAAAGAGTACCAAGAAAAAGCGGATTACCATTAGGTAAATAAACTGTTTAAGACTTGGAAATCGTTTCTTAAGTGAATTTTGGTTATGGTTTTTATGCAGGAGAGGCCGGGAGGTCTCTCCTTTTTTTTTT
>SKPS01000034.1 GCA_007119395.1 Lentimicrobiaceae bacterium | reverse complement strand
CGTAATGGGCGAAAAAGACCCTGTTTTCTGTTGTTTCCAGTGGAGTAAATCTTGAGAGCCTTTCGGTGGGCTTCAGTTGTTGCGGCGTTTCGTGGATCTTGTCAACAATCCTTGTGATCTCTTCGATCGGTTCAGGACCGTAGAAGATCACCTCATGCTCATATTCCCAGAGGTTTTTCAGCGACTCAATCAGATCTGCAGCGGCAAGCTGGTCCAGCTCCTCGTCGGTTAAAGTAAAACGACGTGGGTTGTCGCGGCCATAGGTGGCATAGCTCACCAGAGCCGATAAGTTGGTGCGCTGGTCTGCCTTGCTGTCGTGCCTGGCCTTCTTCCTGCTGTCAACGAAACGTGCCAATGCATCCTCGTCAGGCTGTGCATCCATAATGAGGTGCTCCAGGAGCTCCATGGCAGCTTCCATGTTCTCACTCAGCCCGCTGAGGGAGATGGTGGTTTGCTCATTGCCTACCTGCACTCTAAACGAGCACGCCAGTCTGTAAAAAGCGTTGGCAATCTCTTCAGCCGACAAGGTGTCGGTGCCGATATAGTTGATGAAACTTCCGGCAAAAGGGAGCACCTTGTTGTGATGACTCCCCTTCTCCCATCGATACAACAGCGAGAAAGTGGGGTTTGCATCGTTGTGGGCATAGAACACATTCAGGTTGTTGGAGGTGGTGGCCGTGGAAACATCCGTTTCATAATTGAGGAAGACCGGTTCAAGTGGTTCTATGGTTGCGGCTTTGACCATTTGCAGCAACGGCGACTCATCATCACGGTTGATGTGGATGGGTGTGATCTCAGGCTTCTCCACAGGCTCAAACTGTGGCTGCCCCTGCCTTTTGTACACCACAACATAGTTGTCTGTTCTGAAGTGTTTGTTGGCAAACTCCACCACCTGCTCACGGGTGATGGTGCTCAAACGGTCGATGTAACGGATCACGTCTTCATAGTCCCGACTGTTCATAAAAGCCCTGTTGATGATGGCTGCCCTGCTACGATAGCTCTCCACACTGCGCATCTCCTGCAACCGCAGGTTGTTGATGGCAGCCTCCAGCAACCAGTCAGGGAACTCCCCACGCTTCAGCAACTCCAGCTGTTCCAGTAACAACTCACGCACCTCGTCAAGGCTTTGGTCTCGGTTGTTTCTCCCGGCAAGAGTGAAGACCGAATAGTCAACCATGTTCCTTACCGAAGCATTGGCAGCCTGCACCCTCATGTTGCGGTTCAGGTTCTGATCAATCAACCCTGCTCTGCCATTGCTCAGAATCATCCTGATCATATTGAGCATAGGCATATCATCCGAGTTGATCCCATCGAAGCGCCAACCCATCATCAGGTTCTCAGCCTGAAGTCCAACCACCTCCAGTTCAACCGGCTGTGTGATGGTGGGCTGGTCAGGGAAAGAGAGCTCAGGCAAAGGGCGTGGCTTCAACGATCCGAAATGCTTGTCGATGATGATGATGGCTTCATCGGGATCAAAATCTCCCGACATCACCACTGCCATGTTATTGGGCACATAGTACTGTTCGAAGAACCTTTTGATGTTGGTGATGGATGGATTTTTCAGGTGCTCAGCATCACCCAGTGTGGTCTGTGTTCCGTAAGGGTGATAAGGGAACAATCCCCTGTACAGCGCTTCCGAGGCCTGACGGGCATCGTTGGTGAGCGACATGTTCTTCTCTTCGTACACTGTCTCCAGCTCTGTGTGAAACAACCGTATCACCGGATCGGAGAACCGATTCGCCTGAATCATGGCCCAAAACTCAAGTTGGTTGGAGGGGATGTTCTCAATGTAAGAAGTGAAGTCGTTGGATGTAAAAGCATTGGTGCCTGTTGACCCGATGGCGCTCATCAGCCGCTGGTACTCGTTAGGTATGGCGTAGGTTGAAGCAATATAGGAGATGCTGTCAATCTCGCGGTAGATCCTGGCCCGGATTTCAGTGTCAGTCTCTGCACGGTACACCTCAAAGAGTGCTTCGATCTTGTCAAGCAATGGTGCTTCCGCCTCCCAGTTGATGGTGCCGAAGGTGGAAGTGCCTTTGAACATCAGGTGTTCGAAGTAGTGGGCCAGTCCGGTGGTCTCTGCGGGGTCGTGCCGGCTCCCCACACGCACCGAGACGTAGGTCTGAATCCGGGGCTCGTCGTCATAGACCGAAAGGTAAACCTTCAGCCCATTGTCAAGGGTGTAGATTCGGGTGTTGTAAGGATCGTTTTCGAAGGTTTCATAGGTGTATTCCTTCTGCGCCACGGCCAGACTTAACGACCCGGAGAGTACGAGAAACAGACAGAATCTAAGCAACATAGCCATATTTTTCATAACAGGTGTTGTTTGTGTTGATGAATCGGGTTTTGATTGATCTGCAAAGATGGGGAAAAAATGTTGAATCGTCTACTAGCCGTCCAACCGTCTAATCGTCTAACCGTCTAACCGTCTAACCGTCTAACTTGGTTTACTGTTGGTTTGTTTGATTGTTTTTGTTTTAATGTGCTAAACATCAGCACATTCCGAAAAATCAGAAAACCATAGGTTTTCGATTTTTCGGGATCAGCACATCAGGACATCAGGACATCAGCACATTTGCACATCAGCACATTTGCACATCAGCACATTAACACATCAGCACATTTGCACATTTGCACATTTGCTTCCCCCCAACCCCTCTCCTGATCGAGTTACTCTTTATATGACACCAGGTATGGATTGAACACCGAACAAGGAACACCGATTAACGATTTCAGAAGTATTTTTGAATGAGGAATATATCCGGATTGCTGCGGGTTTTCGCAATTGGCAGTCGGCTGTATATGCGCTACCTGGGTCGTATTCTGCATTTCTTCATTCATCATTACTTCGGTGTTCGGTGTTCCTTGGTCGATATTCGGTGTTCAAAAGGTTCATCAAAGTTACATCAAAAATCTGCAATCGCTAATCCGCAATCTGCAATCATCACCACCTCCCCATCGGGGTAGGTAGATCATCTGCTTGATGCGGTTCCAGCTATCGTATTCGAACTCCATGGCAAAGGTGTATGTTTCGTGATTACCGGGAAGGACAAAGGTGCGCTCACTCATTTCTTGTAATTTCACCCAACTTACCATAAAAAAATTATTGCACTCCCGAAGCATCCTGCATGCGGGATGATGCGACCGGCTTGGTTGCCTGAATCCTTGCTCTCTGAAAACACTTCAGTAGAAATAGCAATTTTTCTATGGAGAAAATAACATCTATTTGCTCCAGACATACTATATTTGCCGGAAACACTTCATCATGGCGGAGAATCAAAATATTGAATGGAAAGAATCGTGGCACAATGACTATTTTAAGTGGATTTGTGGTTTTGCCAATGCCTATGGAGGCGTTTTAGTTGTAGGAAAAGACAATGAAGGTCGAACAAAGCATATAGATAAGGCTGAGAAACTCATGGAAGACTTGCCAAATCAGGTGCGTGACCTGCTAGGCATTATGGTAGATGTTAATTTGTGTTCAGAGGAGGAGAAAACCTACATTGAAATTCATATCGAGCCCTATCCTTTCCCCATCAGTTATAGAGGAAGATACTACTACAGATCTGGTAGTACTTTGCAAGAGATAAAAGGAGTTGCGTTGACGAGATTCCTTTTGCAACGTCAGGGCAAAAACTGGGATGGGATACCAGCACCTGACATACAGGTCACCGACCTAAAGAATGATACCTTTGATTTTTTCCGTAGGAAAGCCACCAGAAGCAAGAGACTTGCTCCAGAAGATTTGGCAGGAAACAATATGGATCTACTTGAAAAACTACATCTCTATTTGGACAAGGAAAAGATGCTGAAGAGGGCGGCTCTCTTACTTTTTCATCCAACACCGGAGCAATACATTACTGGTGCATATATCAAAATTGGGTTCTTTGAAACGGACGATGATCTTAGGTTTCAGGATGAGGTCAAAGGAAATTTACTAGAGCAGGCAGACAAAGCCCTGGATTTACTACAGACGAAATATACCCAAGCGATCATTTCATATCAAAAAGGAATCAGGGAAGAGACTCCCGCTTTACCCGATGAAGCTGTACGTGAGGCACTTATCAATGCCATTGCACACAAAGATTACAGCAGTGGGTTTCCTATTCAGATCAGTGTATATCCTAATAAAATTATTCTTTGGAACGAAGGGCAGTTACCAGAAAACTGGACAGTGGAAAAATTATCCCAAAAACACCCATCGAAACCCTTTAATCCTGATATAGCAAACACATTTTTTAGAGCCGGTTATATTGAATCGTGGGGTCGGGGTACCATAAAAATCATTACAGAATGCAAAGCCCACAAAATTGCACCACCTGTATTTTCATACAATCCACCAGATTTTCAGGTAGAAATCATGAGATACACTGACCAGGAATTGGAAACACGTGGAGTAAAAGAGGAGTTAAGGACAGTAATCAAACATTTACAACAGTATGGTACTATATCGAATTCTGAAGTTCAACATATTTGCAAAGTAAGCAAAGCCACTGCGACTCGATATCTTAGAGAACTTGAAGGTGAATTCATTCAAAAAGTAGGAACTACCGGAGTAGGCACTATCTATGTACTGAAAGGCTTCACAAAGGGATCAAAATAGAATGAAATAAGGGCTCATTGAGTGCCTTACCGTTGGGTGTAAATACTATTTCGCAATATTTAAGTGTTGATTAACAATACATTGCGAGATACACAAAGGGCTCAACAAGGGCTCAGGATGCAAAAGAAATTAAGGGCTTAAGGCCCGCATCATAAGATTCAAAATGAGCATGGAAGCTACTCGGGGATTTTTCTGAATTCCTTCATTCATCATTACTTCGGTGTTCGATGTTCCTTATTCGATATTCGGTGTTCAAAAACCCCTCCCCAACCCCTCCCCTGAAATGGGAGGGGCTTTTAATGCTTTGTTGTTCTGTTCGATACGATTCCCGAACCACTGCGGGTGGCCGCAGGTGAAGGTGGGCTGTATGTGCGTTGCTCGGGTCATACTCTGAAT
>SKPS01000340.1 GCA_007119395.1 Lentimicrobiaceae bacterium | reverse complement strand
TGAAGAAAGGCAAGATGAACAACCGTTTAATCTGTGTATTAAGCGGTCTGCTTTTCAATTCTGATCCGGGCATCTACTGCTTTCACATAGCTGGCATTGCCCAACAAAGGATTAAGGTCCATTTCGGCGATTTCCGGCGCGTGGTACAACAGTGTTGAGAGGCGATACACAGCCTCGACAAAAGCATCTTCATTAACACCTTCCTGTCCACGCACGCCTTGTATCAGCGGGTAGCTTTTCAGTCCTCTTATCATCTCCCTGATCGTGTTCTTGTCAACCGGTACCAGTGCCGCTTTTACATCCTTAAGCACTTCGATAAAAATGCCTCCCATGCCACACATCAGCACATGTCCGAAGTCCCCTTCACGGGTTGCACCGGCAAAGATCTCCCTTCCTTGGAGCATAGGCTGTATAAGGATCGCGGTTGTATCAGGGATTTGAATCATCCTGTTAAACTCCTCTTCCACTTGTTGTGGTGTTTTCACGTTGAGGACCACTCCTCCCACATCGGATTTATGCACGGGGCCTACCACCTTCATGGCCACTGGCAGTCCTAATCGTTCGGCTGCTTCAACAGCCTCCCCGGCGGTTTCAACAACGGCCTCACCGGCTCTTTCGATGCCAACGGCATCCAGCAGAGCCTGCACTTCGTTGGGTTTCATATAGCCATTGTCGGCATAATCAACCACTCCACGAATCCGTCCGACATCGACATTGGCGAGGCAGGCTTTTTCTTGTGCCGGTGGTGGTGTATTGATGATGCGGCACAATGCATGACCGAGCAGCACTTCATCGGGGAAGCTGACGCCACCGCTCTCTACAAACTCTTTTACCTCTTCACGTGCAACCAGAGTAGATGGCATCACGCAAAAGATGGGTTTGGCCGAAGAACCTAATTTTTCGCGCAGCACCTGATACGGTTCGAACACGGGGGTAAGTCCCGGCGAGCCAAAGATCACCACCATGCCATCGATCTCATCAAAGCGTTGGTCTACGAAGTCGATGATGGTGCCGAGTTGTTGTGCTGTTCCAGTGGCCAGAAAATCGATAGGGTTTGACATGGATGATCCGGGGTAGAGGTGGGTGAGCAGTTCATGTGCGGCAGGGCCATCGATATGTGGCACCTCCAGTCCGTTGTGCGACAGCACATCGGTAAGCATCACGGCCGGCCCTCCGGCATGGGTGATAATGGCCAATCGTTTCCCTGAGAGCACCGGGTGCATAAAGACGGATGCCACGGTGGTGAGCTCATCACGGCCGTAGCAACGTACGATACCGGCTTTCCTGAACAGAGCATCAACCGGCACATCGGGGTTGGCCAGGGCACCGGTATGACTTGACGCAGCACGCTGACCGGCATCGGAAGTGCCAGCCTTCACCGCTGCAATTCGACAACCCTTGCGAACCAACGAAGAGGCGTGCTTCAACAACATCTCAGGCTTGCGCACATTCTCCATATACAACAGCTTCACCGGAGAGCTAACACCCGGCTCATAGGTCTCATCAAGGTGCTTTAACACATCTTCAACACCCAATTGTGCAGAGTTACCTACAGAGTATACATTGGCAAACGACAGCCCCTTTTGCAGACCCGATTCCATAATAAACACTGCAGTAGCACCAGAACTGGAGATAAAATCACACCCTTGAGGATTGAATGGCGGAACCGGCATGGTGAACACCGACTTGTGTGCCTCTGTGATGATACCGGTACAATTGGGACCGATTAAAGCGCCATCTACATTGTTGATCAGCTCAACAATCTTCTCCTCTATCTCCTTTCCCTCTACACTCTCTTCGCTAAATCCGGCAGAGATAATCACAAAAGCCCGTGTACCCTTCTCTTTGGTTAAGTGTTCAACCACTCCCGGCGTATGCTTTGCCGCAATCGCAATCACAGCTAAATCAACGGATGGCATCAACGTAATATCACGAAAACTTTTCACCCCTTGCACCTCATCCTCTTTAGGATTGCTCACATACAACTCACCCTGAAAGCCCCCGTCAAGAATATTCTTCAATATCTTTCCTCCCGGCTTGGTTGTGTCGTTTGAAGCGCCCACAACCACAATACTGGCCGGATTAATTAACTGATCAATCATCTTTATTTCTGTTCGTTATTGTTTTTAATTCAAACCGCAAAATTATGAAATCATTAACGCACTGCCAAGAATCTTTGCACTTTACGCAACGCCTTCATCAGCCAAAAGACTTTTTCAACAGACCTTATTAGGGAACAGAGGTGGGTAAACACAGTGCATTTTCTCCTTGTGCCGACACGCCAGGCAAGACCCCTGTCGGGGATCTTCACCCGCATGATCAAAGTCATCAACCGGATGGTGTGGCTGGTTAAGGAAATATTTCTATTTTTGCTCCTCTTAAAGGGCTGAATTGTCACAGGTTAGATTATGGCATGTATTGATTGTCAATATACTAACAACCCCTTAGGAGGTGCTTCCTCTGGATTCCGAAACCCTGGGCTGCCCGGGTAAACAGTTAAAAAAGATGTGCTATATGAAAAGAGTTGTGTTGGTTTTTTGTCTTGCGATAATAACTACTTTTGCTGTCAGGGCTGAAAAAGAGGGTTTCAGACCGGAGCTCTTGTCACAAATATTGAATGTTGCTGAGGTATCTGTCTCCGATGACGGGCGTTATGTTGCCTACACGTTGTTGGTGCCTGTGGGTTTACAGGAGCAGGTTGGGGGTTCATTTTACCGCGAGCTTTATGTACATGATGCCTCATCAGGAGAGATTATCCCTTTACGAACCGGTGCTGTAAACATATCTGGTCTCGATTGGGTGCCCGGGAGCAACAAGGTGACCTACAGAAAGGTTGCAGAAGGTGGTCGGGGCTTGCAACTGTTCAGCATGGACATTACCAGCAGGGAGGTGACCCAGCTCACAGAGTTCCCCGGGGGCATCAGGCAGTACCGTTTTATTGACAAAAGCACCCTGGTTTTTACGGCTTTGCAGCCGCACAACTCCCAAAAGCAGCAATTGCTCCGGCAAGGCATTGACTTGTATGTATATGAAGAGGAGCTCAGGCACATTGAGCTATACCGCTATATGATCGGTGCATCGGAGGCGGTGAAGTTGGTTGAAAACCTGACGGTATATGACTTTGAGGTTTCGCCTGACGGCACCAAGATCGCAGCGGCTATCTCACAAAAGAACCTGATCGACTACCAGTATATGTTTAAGCGAATCCACATTTTGGATGCTGAGACGGGCAGAGTAATCCGGCGCATGAACAACCCCGGCAAGCTGCAAACCATGCAGTGGTGCCCTTTAAGCAAGCGGCTTGCATTTCGTTCGGGTGTTGGCATTGACGACTCGGTATGTGGCAGCTTGTATGTGATGGACACGGAGAATGAAGGGGAGCGTTTTGAAGATTTGACAAACCTGGTAGCGGGGATGGAGCTCTCTGTGATTCATGTGGTCTGGGAGGATGAGAACAACCTGTTGTACACTTCGGAGGAGAGTGTTGACATCACCGTGACGCGTTACAATCTGAAGAGGGGGCGTCGTACAACGGTGATTGAAGGGGGGCAGGCTGTATTCCGCAACATTGCACACCACGGGCGTTATCTCTACTTCGCCGGCAACACCGCGATGCATCCGAATGAGCTGATGCGTTTCGATATGCGCAGAGGCAATCTTGCCAAATTATCAGATCACAACGGCAGCTGGCTTTCGGCAGTGGCTTTTGCCAGGCAGGAGAAAATATCTTACCATGCGCGTGATGGACACCGCATTGACGGCGTTCTCATGTATCCTCTCAACTATGAAGAGGGCAAGAGGTATCCGATGATCGTTTATATTCATGGTGGGCCGGAGGCTTGCGTGAAGAATGGCTGGAACAATGGCTATTCCCAATGGGGGCAGTTTGCTGCTGCAAGGGGATTCTTCGTGTTTTCTCCCAACTACCGTGCAAGTTCCGGTCGCGGGGTGGCTTTCAGCATGGCAGGATATGGCGATCTGCTGGGGGTGGAGTATGACGATGTGCTGGATGGCATTGACCACCTGATCAATGCCGGCCTTGTCGACAAAGAACGAGTGGGAATGGGAGGTGGATCCTATGGAGGGTTCTTCTCAGCCTATTCAGCAACCAAACATACCGATCGGTTTGCCGCTTCCGTAGTATTTGTAGGCATAGCCAATCAGGTATCAAAAAGAAAAACAACAGACATCCCCTGGGAGGATTACCATGTGCACTGGGGGTTCTGGACACACGAAGACCACGACAAAGTATGGAATGCCAGTCCCGTTCAATTCGCTCATATGAGCAAAACGCCCACTTTGATACTGCATGGCGATGATGACCCCAGAATACCTGTGTCACAGGGCCTCGAACTCTACAGGGCACTGAAGCTTCACGGTAAAGCACCGGTACGATTCGTAAGATATCCCGGTGAAGGGCATGGCAACAGAAAAAACATCAACCGATACGACTACCTGATACGCACCCTTGACTGGTTTGAATACTACCTTATCACCAATCGGGGAGATATCACCATGCCACCTTTGTATATTGACTACCCCACGGATTGATCTGTTCGAATGGAGGGGGCAACACTTAAAAAGCAGGTGGAGACAGATAAAAAAAAACCAACGAATAACACATACACCTAATTATGAAACGTTTTTTTCAGAGATCTCTGGATGTTATAGAAGTGGTAGGGAACCGTTTGCCACATCCGGCGACCATTTTTGCTATGCTGGCCGGGCTGGTCATCATCATCTCTACTGTCAGCTATTGGCTGGGTATATCGGCCGTGCATCCTGTAGACGGCAGTTTGGTCACGGTGAACAATCTATTGAGCAGCGATGGTATTCGCTGGATGTACACCAACATACTTGAGAACTTCCTTCGTTTTCCTCCACTAGGCTACGTATTGGTGGTGATGGTGGGCATTGGCCTGGCTGAAGGCACGGGGTTGTTTGCAGTGATGATCCGCTCGGTTGTTCTGGGTGCCCCTCCGAAAATGATCACCGCTGCCGTGGTTTTGGCAGGCATCATTTCGGGTTTAGCTGTTGAAGCAGGCTATGTCATACTTATCCCATTGGGTGCTATGATCTTCCACGGCATTGGCCGTCACCCCATGGCTGGTCTTGCGGCCGCTTTTTGCGGCGTAAGCGGGGGCTTTGGTGCCAATTTCTTTATCGGATCCATTGACCCCATCCTGGCGGGGATCTCCACTTCGGCTGCACAGCTTATCATCTCCGACATGGTGGTAAACCCGGCGGTCAACTACTACTTTATGATCGCATCAAGCTTTGTGGTGCTGTTTGTGGGTGTGTATGTTACCGAAAGAATCGTGGAGCCGAGGTTGGGCAAGTATGAGGGGACGGCTGAACGCCTGCCCATTGAACAGCTTACTCCAGCCGAGAAGAAGGGGCTTCGTTGGGCCGGCATATCGGCATTGGCCTTCCTGGCTCTTTTGGCGGCTACGGTGGTGCCTCCGGGTGGTCTGTTGCGCAACCCCGAATCGGGTTCGGTACTCCATTCTCCCTTTTTCGACGGCATCATCATCGGCATCCTCTTGTTTTTCTTTATCCCTGCTTTGGTGTACGGCCGTATTGTGGGCACCATCCGCAACGACAAAGACGTAATGAAGCATATTATTCGCTCCATGAGTGGTATGGCCGGCTATATTGTGCTGGTGTTTTTTGCCGCACAGTTTGTCTATTTTTTCAACGAATCTAATCTGGGGCTGATCATTGCCATAAAAGGGGCGGCAGGTCTGCGTGACATTGGGCTTACCGGTCCGGTACTCATCGCTGCCTTCGTGCTGCTGTCAGCCTTTATCAACCTCTTTATGGGCAGTGCCTCCGCCAAATGGGCCATCATTGCGCCGGTGTTTATACCCATGCTCATGCTGCTCGACGACCCATACCACCCGGGAATCACGCAGGCCGCCTTCCGAATCGGCGACAGCCTGACCAACCTGATAACACCCATGATGAGCTATTTTGCTCTGATTGTAACATTCGCCCAGAAATACGATGAACGTTACGGCATTGGCACCATCATTTCAACCATGGTCCCCTATACGGTGATCCTTGGTATTGTTTGGATCGCAGTCCTGATGCTGTGGGTGTGGCTCGGGATTCCCCTCGGACCCGACGGACCCATCTTCCTGCCCGCAATAGAAGGCACTGCCACCGCCATAGAAGGCACTGCCACCGCCATAGAAGGGGTGATGCCTTAAGGGCGCTCCCTGAGCGAGCGCGTTCCGGGTTCAGAGTTCGCTTTTGAACACTGATGATTTATGATTTTTTAGGATTTCAGAGTGCCTTTCCGGGGTTACTTTTACATGTCCGCAACAATAATACGTAAGGATCTCGATCTGCGTGACATTCGCACCCTCATAACCCTTTGAAAGTACGGCTGTGTTGCATTCATCCACTAAATCATAAGTCATGAAAAAATCTGCAAGAATTCTGATGTTTGTTCTGGCAATTGCCGGTTTGGCAGCCTGCAGCAGTAGTGAGAGAGAGTATGAGTTGAAGGAAGAATCACAAGGCGACAGTTTTCAGCCGATGTTGAACGAAACGGGTCCTTCGGGGAACCAAAGCGGTTCTATTTTGAACCAGGAGCCCTCCTCCGCACCTCCCGGCGGGGTGATCTCGTCAATGGCGGCCGAGATTCTGGAGGGTGATACTGCCCGCAAGCTGATACGCACCGCCGAGCTGCAATTCAGGGTAAAAGATGTGGCCGATGCCACGGTTCGCATCGAAGAGATCACCCGCCAAAACAAAGGTTTCGTAGTGCGAACCCAGCTGCAGAGTCATGTATCCCATACCACCACCACTCCTTTAAGCGCCGATTCGGTGCTGGAGTCTGCACATTACACCGTAAACAGCAGGATCATCATCCGACTGCCGGCCGAGAGGCTCGATTCTACCCTGAGGGCTCTTGCCGGGCTGATAGATTTCCTTGACTACCGGCATATCAACGTCAGGGATGTGGAGCTTGAGTTGAAGGCCAACCAGCTAAAACAGAAGAGGCATCGCACCGCTGCTGCTCCGCGCCCCCGGAGAACGGCAAAGGCTCAGGAAGAGTCCGGCGAAAAGGGTGTGGCTGAAACAACCTCCCCTTTTACAGTAGGCGTATTGGCATCGACTCCAACACAGTCAGGTCAGACCGATGCACGTGAACAGCAACTGAGGTTCCTCACCAGAGCCGACGAAGCCGAACTGGCCAATCTCACCCTCGAAGACCAGATCCGATACAGCACCATCACCCTGAATATCTATCAACGTAATGATATCCGAAGAACAGTACTTGCCGACGAACGAAACATCAAAGAATACAGGCCCGGACCGGGAGCCAGAATAGGTGAATCATTTATAACAGGTTGGGGAGTCCTTATCACCATCGTGGAGTTTCTGGCAAAACTTTGGGGGGTATTCCTGCTCGGAGCCATCGCCTATTCCGGGGTGTTGATCTACAGAAGGTTTTATGTTAATAAAGGGAAAGAATGAAGGGGAGCAGTTCTGGATGTTGGCTATTGGCTTTTTTTTGTTACACAGAGTATATCAGAGGAAAAAAGGAGTTTCACGGAGAAAAAACTCTGTGGTTCTCTGTGATTAACTCTTGTTTTCCTCTGTGTAAAGAAATCAACCTTTCACCCGCTCACATAACATTGGGACGTTGGGGACATTGGGGACGTTGAGGACAAAGTAAGATTACTGCCAATTGCAAAAAACAAAAAAAACCGTTCGCTGTTTGTTAAAAATTTTCTTCATAAGTCTTCTAACAGGAGGAGTACTGTGTGGTCTGATGTGTGTATTTTTGTTTTTTTGAACGGTTATGCGGTTAGTTACTTGTTGTGTTACGTTTTGTTTTCTCTTTGTTTTGGAAGTCTCTGCCCAGACGAATCCCCGTGAGGTGGTGGCTCAGCGTGGCGACGGCATTCACACTTTGCTGGCACGTCATGGTCTGGACTCGGCTCACCATGTGCAAGAGTTTATCACCTTGAACAGTGATCGTTTGGGGGAGAACAACTGGCTATTTGCCGGGCGGCGTTACCTTCTCCCTGCTGCGGCTGCACCGGCACAGCCCGCCTCTGTCACCATCGACCTGTTTGGTCCGAAGTATGCCGAGACGCCCATTACCGACAACTCTTTACAGGGTGCCGTCTTTTACATTGTATCCGGCCATGGAGGCCCTGACCCCGGGGCAGAAGCAACCCGCGACGGGCGAAAGCTCTGCGAGGATGAATATGCCTACGACATCGCGTTAAGGCTGTGCCGTGAGTTGATTATGCGGGGAGCCAGGGCCTATATGATCATCAGAGACTCTGTTGACGGCATTCGCGACGAGCCCTATTTAGAGTGCAACAACCATGAATACTGCATCGGGGGATTGGCCATTCCGAGGAATCACCTGGCGCGTTTGCAGCAGAGGGCTGAAGCCATCAACAGGCTTTACAGAGAAAACAGTCAGAGTCAGTATCACAGAATGATCGAGTTGCATATTGACTCGCGTCAGACAGGGCAACGTGTTGACGTATACTTTTACCACCACTCACGCAGCCCGTTCGGCAGGCGACTTGCCAACAACATCCACCAAAACTTCAGCAATATGTACCAGCAGCACCAGCCCAACAGGGGTTACAACGGCACCGTAACATCCCGTGATGGACTATACATGATTGCCCGCACCATACCACCGGCTGTGTACATTGAGTTGGGCAATATACAAAACCACGCCGACCAGGTTCGTTTTATCCGATGGGAAAACCGGCAAGCGTTGGCCAAGTGGATCTGTGAAGGTGCTGTTATCGACTACCGGCAGCACAGAGAGAACCTATAGCAAAACCAAGACCTGAAAAGAGGACAGAAAACGAAAACCAACCATCTGATGACAATAGACAGGACCTTTATGAAGCAGGCTTTAAGGGCAGCCCTGGCAGCCGGCAAAGAGGTTTTACGCATCTATCTGCAGCCGGACCATGAAGTACAGCTCAAAGCAGACCAGACACCGGTTACCCTGGCCGATCACAAAGCCCATGCGGTACTTCACGAGCTATTGTGCCCCTCCGGGCTGCCGCTTTTAAGCGAAGAGGGACCGGATATTCCATATGTACAGAGAAGGAGGTGGACCGATTTCTGGATGCTTGATCCGTTGGATGGCACCAGGGAGTTTATCAGGAAAAACGGAGAGTTTACAGTGAACGTTGCATATATCCACCATGGTCGTCCTCATTTAGGTGTGGTGTATGCACCGGCAGCCAATCAGATTTGGTACGGTGAAGTGGGCAGGGGAGCCTGGATGGCTGGCACGCACCCTGGCATCGTGGCCGAAGAGCTGATGGAAGCAGCGCGCCCCCTTCCGTTGCCTGCCACTGACAGGCCTTACAGGGTGGTGGCCAGCCGTAGTCATATGAACGATGCAACCCGTGACTTTATGGCTCGTCATCTCTCTGACCATCGGGTGAATGAGATTGTCAGCCGGGGCAGCAGCTTGAAGCTCTGCATGATCGCCGAAGGTTCCGCAGATATCTACCCCCGGTTTGGCCCTACCATGGAGTGGGATACCGCAGCAGGGCATGCCATTGTGCTGGCCAGCGGTGGTGACCTGCTTGACACCGAACATCATACATCACTGGAGTACAACAAACCCAACTTGCTCAACCCCTCCTTCATTGCAAAAAAAAGTGAAAGGGCTTGAGTATTTACAGCTCTGTTTTGCTGATTTGAGTATCTTCGCATAAAGAAACCTTTGTATTAAAACCTCCCGATATGCACAACCTCCAACGCTTCATACCCATGCAGAGAAGACATGGGGCGCTCCTGCTGATTTTTTTCCTGGCAGCATGTATTAACGCATCGGCCCGTCAAGCGGACCACACGGAAATCAACGGCCAACTCCATTTCGGCAACACCACGCTGAATGAGGAAGATGATCCCATTGTGCCTTCTGACAACACCCAGACGTTGGTGCATTATTGGAATTTCAACGACAACACCACGTTGTTGGGATTGCTGACGCCCACCGTTTCACTGGTTCCCGGCGCTTCGATTGTCGTTGAGGATGGGGGCAACAGTTACATCCATGTAGCGGGTGGTACGGGGCAGGACTTTGATGTTGACAACCACAATGCGCGTCTGGGGGATCCGGCGGGGTCACATCTCCGGTTCAACAACCCGATTGGTGGCGAGCTCTACTTTCATCTGCCCACCACCGGGTTCTCCAACCCCATTGTACGCTTCGCCATGAGAAGATCAGGACAGGGAGCCGGCCTGCAGCACTGGTACTATGCCACTGACTCATTGCAGCAGTTCACACTGTTCCAAACACTGGTAGCCATTGATGGCAATCCAATGCCAATCACGTTGGATTTTTCATCTATTCCTGAAGCATCTGACAACCCCTGGTTTACCTTGAGGGCTACTTTCTCTCAGGGTGCAGGGGGGACGGTCGGCAACAACCGCTTCGACAACTTCTCACTGGATGGTGACCCCATGATGCAAACGCCCTTGGTGGGTGCTACCGTTGACACCATACCCCATTTCAGCCATGTAACCGGTACACCCTCAGACCCGGCCTACTTCCATATCAGCGCCATCAACCTGCTCGAAGATGTAATGGTGCTTGCTCCGGCCTCCTTCGAAGTGTCTGCCTCACCGTATTCAGGCTTTGTACAAGGGCTCATCCTGTCAAACAATGCCGGTGAGATACCGTCGGAGAGGGTGTATGTACGTTTAAATGCCCCGGTGCCCGGATCCTTCGATGGCAATCTGCTGATCACTTCAACCGGTACGGATACCTTGCGGGTAGCTCTTTCAGGAACGTGCACGCCACCTCCACAGCCACTGTCAGTGGTTACCTACTGGCACTTCAATACCCTCAATACCAGCGCAGGTGATGTCACTGTGATTGAAGCCGACCACCATGCTGTACATGGGACCACCGCACGGATGACCTATACCGGTGGGCAGCCCGGCGACAGAGACATTGACGCCTACAGCGAGGGTTCATACCTGAACCTGCAGCTAGGGTACCCTGCCGGACAGGCAGCACGGGTAAGAAACCCGTCTGATGGCAGGGCGCTCGTATTTGACCTGCCCACTGTGAACTACAAAGACCTTAGGTTCTCGTATGCCGTACACAGAAGCCCAAACGGAATGCTATCACACGAGATGGAATACACCACCGATGGCATCAACTATACCACCTACAACATGCCACAATCCACCTTCCATATTTCAGACACCTACGATGTATTAACAGCCGATTTCTTTGGCATCACCGCCGCAGAAAACAACCCCAACTTCGGCATCCGGATCACTTTTACAGGCAACACCGGCGGGTCCAGTGGCAACAATCGCTTCGACAACATCACGTTGGAGGGGAATATGATCTCTTCCACAGGGGATATCACCGGGGGCATGACTCCCCTCACACTTTATCCCAACCCGGTGACACAAGGGAGTCTGTTGCGGTTCAACACACCCATTGATTTCACCCTTTTTGACATCCACGGAAGGGTAGCACTGACCGGCAGAAACGCCACAGAGGTTACCACCGGAAACCTGTCGAAAGGGGTGTACCTCTTACGAACCGCTGAAGGATCAACCCACAGGATCATTGTGCAGTAATTACCCGGCAACGGAGGTTCTGCCGCAGGGGTCATCGGTTCATCAAGTCGGTACGGCACACCTGGTTATAGGAGCAGATACGACAAATGTCTGTATCCCGGGTTTGATGGAAAGGCACCTCAGGGTCAAGGATTTCCTGACACACAGTTATGAGGTGTTGTTCGAACTCCGGCAAAGGATCGTCAGAAGATTTTTCTTCCGGAACATCCAAGAGCAACAGAAACTTCGAAGGGTTTTTGAGTGCAAAGATACCACTGCTGACAGGCAGCGAGGGGTTGTGGCTTCTGGTGTACAACCAACTGTACATCATAAGCTGAAATGCTTTGTCATATTTCACATCTTCGAACAGATCCTGCACTGACTTGAACTTCAAATCTTTCTCTTCCACCTTTCCTGTTTTGTAATCGGTAATGCGCAAGGTATCGTTGTGGCGGTCGACCCTGTCTGCCACCCCTTTAAAACGGATGGGCACCATCTCTTCTTCACCACTGCCCGGACGCCTGGAGGGCACCTCAAGCAACCACTTCAGTTGTGTCTCCACGGCCAACACTGCAATACGGTTCTCCCTGGCATCATGGCGCTCATTCTGCAGGAAACGGTTCACCATAAACTCGGCCACCTCAACGAGGATCAGGTTGCGTCCGGTGAGGTGACGGCTGCCTCCCACCAATTGCTGCATCTCATCAATCACCATTTCCCGTACCGAAGGGATCGTCTGTTCAAAAAACGAATCGGTAAGCAAAAGCTCTTCCCCCCTCCCACCGGCACCATCAGTATTCGCTTGCAGGGCCGGATCGTAGATCTTTTGCAAGGTTTCATGAACCAGTGTCCCCAGCTCCCTAAAGTCAATGGTCTCATCAAAGGTCAACGCTTCATCAACAGAAGCAACAAAGGAGAAGTAAAACATCAAGGGGCACTTGATATACTTGATCAGTTGTGAGGGCGACAACCCTCTCGTAACCAATTGATCAATCAAAGCATCATACACTACGCCCCTTTTCCCGACAGAGAGTTCGGGCATATTTCGTTGTTGAAACAATTCATGGCTCAGCTTATGGTGCATCCATTGGATCTCAGTGTTTCGGGGCAACAGTTCCGATTCAATTTGCCTTATAAACCGGCTCAGTTCGCCAGTGAACTCAGAGGATGCGTCGCTGTTGTATACAATATCAACTCTTTGCGCTCTTTGCAGCAGATGCAGAAAGTGGTAAGCGAAGATGGCATCCTGGTACTGCACACCCGGCAATCCGTGGTGTTTCCTGAGGTCGTACGGGATCAGTGTAGTAGGTTTTTTGCCGGCGGGGAGAATCCGTTCATTGGCAGAGAGTACGATAACATGCCTGAAGTCGAGGTTTCTTGTTTCGAGCAGTCCCAGTACCTGCACCCCTTCGAGTGGTTCCCCGGTGAAGGGGATTGAGGCAGACTGGAGCAACCGGCTAAGGACATACTTCATCATTTCGAATCCATCGGAGGTATTTCTCTGTTGTTGAAGTGTATCGCGTGCCAGCACCAATATTCTGATCGACTCCATGGCGGCTCCTTTGTCGAACGGGCTCTCCTGTCCTGCTGCAGATTGGTAGATCTGTCTCATCAGATACTCCATTCTGTTGATCCACTCAACCGGTTCTGTTACCGGGGCGAGCCATTTTTCAAACAGGTCAGCGCCATTGGGGTAGGCTTTGCTCAGCAACTGAATCAGGTCATGGTGCCGGTAGAAGCGTTGTTTCAGCACAGAGACGGGATCTGCAAACCCGGCATCGATCTCTTCATGTTGCAGGAATTTCATCAGTGATGGGAACCAAGGGTGCCGGAGCAGTGGGATGAGGCGTGCTGTTCTTATCCACGGCTCTTTTTCTGATGCATGTGGTGCGAGCAGGCGCAGGTTAAGCTGTAGCCACGAGAGAGCCGGGGTGTGTTTGAAGGGCAACCCCATGGTCACATTAAACCTGTCGATGTTTTCAGGGATGGCGTTGAGAACGGGCAGCAGCAGAGACTCATCAGGCAGCACCACGGCCACATCCGGAGCAGCCTTTTCCACCTCACTGAGCAGCTCTCCCACCAGGCGTGCCTGTGCACGGTTACCATGGACACCGTAAACCGAGATATTTTTGGGAGATGTGGTCAGATCGTTTGACACTTTGTAAAACGAGCTATCAGGGTGATGCTGCCTCCAGTGGCGCAGGAAGTGGCCAGCCTCCTGCATCTCGTCATCGAGGTAATAGCTGTCGGCATCCCATCGAAGCTGTGCCAGTTGGGCTCGCTGTAGTGTGGCTATGATTTTCTCTTCGGAAGGGGTAAAGGCGTTGAACCCGGCAAACACCACAGTGCGGTTTTCACAATAGTCGATGGTGCGGTCGGTTTGCTCTGCTGCCATACGAAAAGCGAGGCCCTGCCACGCCAACCCCTTAGAGAGCATCTGATCACGCATGGTGAGATACCACCCGTGCAGGTGTGAATAGAACTCAAGGTAAAGTTGTTCGTGTGGCGTCAGCTCTTCCGCTTCACCCGGCGACCACAGCTGAAGCTCCCTGGCATCACGAAGGTTCGCAAACACACGCGATGGGTCGGCGAGAAACAAATCGGTGTCGTTGTAATCCCTCAACACAATCGAAGCCCAGCCAGAAAACTGCTCAAAGGTGATCGGAAAATCTTCCGTTTGCCGGCATGTCTCCCACAATGCCAACACAAGCATCAACTCATCCGCCTGTCGGAGCCGAAGGATATCAAACACAAACTCTTCCATCGTAAACACCTCAGGTGCCCACAAAGGCTTGCCGGCTGCACTCCCCAATGCCCTGTTCAGGAACAGCCGCGCCCGCTTCCCCGGAAGCACAATCAACACCCTGTCGAGGGGACCGTAATCACCACGACAAAGCTCCTCAGCAAACTCCTCCAAAAACACCCCGCCACTCCCCTGACTTACCACCGGTTTACCTTCCTCTCTTCCCATAAGATTTATTGCATTGTTTGTGGAGTAAAAGTAACGATTTTGTGGCACCTGTCCACCAACCGGATTTTTATGGATCTGCTCTTTTTTGTGATGAAGGATATTTCACCTCTCCGTTGACAATTTCTTGTTTGTTTTTCGTTTATTTGCATCAATTTAAACAGGAAAGCCATCCACATTACCTTATCCACACAGCACCATGACCCGCCTGATGTTACCATTTGCGTTGTTGTTGTTGACTTGTAATATTACATTGACGATTCAAGGGAATGCTCAGAATGTATTGCATGAGTACGATACCGGGGCGATTTACGAGGATCGTGCCACCAGGCAGCTTCAATCTATCGGCACAGTTGACCAACACCATTATTACCTGCACATACCAGGACATCAACTGCAGGGTTCGCACCGCAGAGCCCGCAACAAAAAGGTATTTGTCTCCATCCATGATGAAGCTCTGCAGATGGTAACCAAACAGGAGATCAGTCTGGCACCACAGCGAAAACGTGTGCTTGTGCAAGGTGCGTATTTCCTGGCGGGAAAGCTCACCGTGATCTCATCAGCGGTCGACAAACCCGGGCAAATATGTCGACTGTATGCTACGGAATTGCACACCGGCACACTGGAGCCCATTGGTGAAACACGGCTAGTAGCGGAGTACTCTATGGGGGAAGGGGTGAACATGGGGTTCAAAGTAGCTGTCTCACCTGACACCCGCAAGGTGATGGTCTTTGCCACGCAGTACGGCCGCCACAACGAGCCCTTACAACATACTGTGGATGTTTTTAACGATGTGATGGTTCGTCAATGGACGAGTGGATGGCTGCCCGGCCGACTGCATCACACCGGCTATTTACGCCGTGAGACCTTCCGCATCTGCGACCAGGGTGATGTGTATCTTATGGGGCGCGCATACGACAATATACACGGCTTTCGGAACAAAGCCGGTGTACACCGGTCGAAGCCGGTCAATGAATGGCTACTGGTTGATTATCCGAACTACCGGTACATGATCTATCGTTTTACATCCGATGATCCACAAGGGAGATTCGCCGTATTGCAACTTCCCGAATACTTTATCCGAAGTCTGAACTTCCGTATAGGGGAAAACAATGAGGTGTTGTGCTACGGTCTGTACAGCAGACAAGGGATGGTAAGTCCGGAAGGTGTTTTCACCTTCAGGTTCAACCTGCACACCGCCAGGATCCGTGACCTGGCCATTTTTGAGGCGCTTGAACCCGGGGAGTACCTTGTGGGCAACGAAGTGACAAGGCTTCAGAACGCCTTAGGCAATCTGCGAGAGTGGGATCCGTTTGATTACACCATCAGCGAGCTGCATGCCCGCAGCAATGGCGATCTTTATTTTATTGCGGAGCAAACCCTCAGAAGCCGACGACATGCAACTGTCCACTTCAACAAAGATCTAACATCATTTCTCTTCAAACACGACCTGCTGATTGTGAACCTACAAGCCACCGGTGAGGGAGATCAACAGGAAGACTCGATCACCATACAGAGAGTGGTTAAAACACAACAGATTCCCGCCTGGTTTCCTTTCGGGTCATATGGAATGATGGAGCTGGGTGATGATCTGCTTTTCTTTTACAATGAGATTCCTGCGACGAGCCGGATCTCGCGCAGAAGTCGTGTCGGGGAGATGATCCTGGCGCATGTTCCGTATGATGGCGTGGTGAGCTACACGAAAGTAGGGGAAGAGCTTTTTGGCCATTCGAAACCAGTTCTACCCGAAACCATCAGAGTGATCGATACCGGGGTCTTCACCTTTGGCACACATAGCCTGATCGGCAAAAGCCATCGCTTCGGCAAACTCTCCGTCAAAATCAGCGGCAAATAATTTGGCTGTTGGCCGTTGGCCGTGAACGGTAAACGGTGAACGGTTCATTCAAACCCATTAAAATTCAGCGTAATCCGCGGTAAAAAATACCCGTTTAAGAAAG
>SKPS01000158.1 GCA_007119395.1 Lentimicrobiaceae bacterium | reverse complement strand
CTCGCTTCTTGGGCTCTGCAGCTACATCAGCTTTCACCTCTTTAACCGCTGTTGCTTCCTTTGCTTCCGCTTTTGTTGTGGTCACCTTCGTATCCTTGGCCTTCGCCTTGGCTGTGCTCTTCTTTTTGGTCTTTTTCGCAGTAGCACGTTTCTTCCCGGATCCTTTAGTGGTGGTAGTGCGACCCGGCTTCGACTCTAATTCCTCAGGAAATTTCTGATAATACTTCTTTTGCCAGTAGTAAAAACTGGACATCGGGTATTCACGCTCCAGACAAAACTGCCGGCGCGTTAATCCGCTTGCATTGAAATCCCTGATAATCTGATACATCTCCTCCTCTGATATCTGAGGTACACTCTTCTTCCTCCCGGCCTTGGGCTCAAGAGATGGTGTAGAAGGGGGCGCTTGATCTTCAGAGGTTTGCGCGCTAGTCGTCTCAGGTAAATTCATCGGCTTTAGTTCTTCCATGATAGGATGTAATTTAGGTTAATTAATAAAAATTCACATCGTTATTTAAGTTGCTGTATCTTCAAAGGTATCAAACTTTATGTGCAAAAGATTAGATTGAAATCTAACATATTGTACACCCAATATGTTTACTCTCTATAAAGCAATTTTTAATATTATTCTAATACAAAAGTGACAAAAAAAAACGATTTTTGCAAAACTAATGAATTATTTTAATTTTTAAAGAATAATAAATAATATTTTATGGAATATTTACGCAATCAGAAAAAAACAAAAATTGTAGCTACCATATCTGACAGGAACTGTTCTACAGAGTTCATCAAACGGTTGTACCATGCTGGTATGGACGTGGTTCGTTTGAATTCTGCTCATCAGGAAATATCAGATGCTGAAGGTGTTATCGACATGGTGCGTTCTGTATCAGACGAGATCGCTATTCTAATAGACACCAAAGGTCCGGAGATTCGCACCACCACTGTAGAGCCGGCCATTGAGGTGCAGGCAGGCGATATTATTGAGATAAAGAGCGATCCAACATGTAGTGCCCACGATCGAACCATTTATGTTAACTACACCGGTTTTGTTGATGATGTTCAAACGGGTACACTTATTTTAATTGACGACGGGTACATGGAGTTCAATGTAGTGGATAAAAAGGAGGATACGTTATATTGCGAAGCCATTACATCCGGGTTTTTGAAAAGCAGAAAGAGTGTCAACGTACCCAAAACTTCATTCAACTTACCCAGCTTAAATGAGAAGGACAAAGCGTTTATCCGTTTTGCTGCTGAGAAGCAGATCGATTTTATTGCCCACAGTTTTGTAAGGCACAAAGAGGATGTGATGGCTGTTCAGCAGGAGCTTGACAAGTACAACAGTGATATCAAGATCATTGCCAAGATAGAGAACCAACAAGGGGTTGATCACCTAGCCGAGATACTGGATCATGCTTACGGTATTATGGTTGCCCGTGGTGATTTGGCTGTTGAGATTCCGTTTGAGCGTATACCCGGCGTGCAGCGGGATATCATCAAGATGTGCAATGAACGGAAAAAGCCAGTCATTGTTGCCACACAAATGTTACACTCTATGATACACCAATCGAGGCCTACCCGTGCTGAGGTAAACGATGTGGCGAGCGCTATTTTTCGACGCACTGATGCCGTAATGCTCAGCGGGGAAACGGCATTTGGAGCATTCCCCGTTGAATCAGTGGCTACCATGAAGAAGATTGCCATCGAGGTGGAGAAAAGCAAAGAGGACAACCTTGAGTACACATTTGTTGACAAACAGAGAAAGATACCGTCTCACCTGGCCAAATATGCTGTTGAAGCGTCTATGGACCTGAACGCCAGGGCTATTATTGCTGATACCAATACGGGAAGAACCCCCAGGAGCCTCTCCAGTTACCATGGAAAGAAACCGGTGATCGCTTTGTGCTACTCCAGACGCACCATGAGAGAACTGGCACTTAGCTATGGTGTGATACCTATGTTTATGGAACCCCGATCCACTCCACAGGAGTTTATTCGAAACGCCATCAACAACCTCAGGTTGAAATTCCATGTTCCGGATGACTCGCTGATTGTTGTGATTGCAGGCAGCTTCGGATACACCAACGGCGCCTCTTATGTTGAAATCGGTACCGTGGAAAACCTCATTAAAAGCCATTGATTGGTTGCCGGGCAGTAGCTATTTGGGGCGCCGCCACAGAACACCCGTTTGAAACGAAAAATAGCGCTGCATCAGATAACTGTATAGTACAACAAATACAGTTGTAATCATTTTCGATGGGGTGGGATAAATATTAAAATGTTCAACAAACAGCTTGAGCAAAAAGTAGTTAAGCAAAATTGCCCCCACCACTGTGATACCATATCTGAACAATTGCTTCCGCCCTCTGAACAGAGATGTTATAAATGTAACATACTTTGCCAGGGCAAAACCGGTAACAAAGGTAATGGGGAAAACGATCAGAAAGGCCGCAATATGAGGTGTGATGGTGATCCCCAATACCGTTACCATCTCTTTCCTTAAAATAAAGTTATAACAAATGAAATAGAGAAAGATATCCAGTGCAGTATTGAGCCCTCCGGTGGCACCATACCTGAATGTTTCAGTGGGTATAATGCCTGTAAACGGGCGATGCAAAAAATCAATCAAACGGATGATCAAATCTCTGATTCTTCTGCTTATTTTGAGCATATATGGATGGGGTTAGCCATGGATCGTTTTGTCACCGCAAACCTATGATATTTTTATTTTTCACCAAAATATTTTACTTTTACCGTTGTTTTTACCGCCATTCGATGGCCATTGAGAGTACACCCTGATGAGATAGGTATCATGCGGGTTTACTGTTTGTTATCCACGTTTTGTTCAGAAAAAAAGAGAATGATATGTACATCTACTTAGCGGGTACCGCCTTGATTGTGTTGCTCCTGGTGATTCAATATGTTATGCTTCGGAAGATAACGCAGGGGAAAGAGGATCATACCGGGGCCCAACTTAGCGTACAGATTGAGCTTCTTGCGCGTCGTTTGGATGGTATTGAGCAGCGTTTGCGCGAAGAGTTCCGGTTGAATCGTGAAGAGAGCGGAAAGGAGACCCGGGCCAACCGTGAAGAGTTGTCGTCTGCGTTGCAGTTGCTTCAGAAAAACCTGTCAGATTCATTGCAACAGGCATTCCGGGATTTTCGTGAAGCTTTTGACAAGAACAACCACGCTTTTAACGAGATGCAGCGTGAGGGATTCAGGCGGTTGGATGAGCGGCAGGAGAAACTGATACAATCAACTGAGAAGCGTTTGGATCAGATGAGGGAGACAGTGGATGAGAAGTTGCAGAAGACCTTAAATGAGCGAATCGGACAATCTTTTGAAGCGGTTGGTAAGCAACTTGAAGCGGTACAAAAGGGGTTGGGTGAAATGACCACCCTTGCCCAGGATGTAGGGGGGCTAAAGAAAGTGTTGAGCAATGTGAAGCAACGGGGTGGTATAGGAGAGGTGCAACTGGCCATGCTGCTGGAGCAGATGCTCTCCCCTGAACAATACGAGAGCAATGTGCGCACCAAAGAGGGGTCAACAGAGCAGGTTGAGTTTGCCATTAAACTACCCGGAAGAGACGACTCCGGCAAGCAGGTATACCTGCCTGTGGATGCCAAGTTCCCACGTGATGTGTATGAGACATTAATTGATGCCTATGAAACATCTGATAATGTGATTATTGAACAGGCTAACCGAAACATGGAACAGACCATCAAAAAAATGGCGAAAGAGATTCGGGATAAATACCTCGATCCACCCAATACAACCGATTTTGCTATTATGTTTCTCCCCTTTGAAGGGATTTATGCTGAAGTGATCCGACGATCAGCATTGATTGATCAGTTGCAACATGAGTTCAAGGTGATTGTTACCGGTCCGACAACCCTAACCGCGATTCTCAATAGCTTGCAGATGGGTTTTCGAACACTGCATATCCAGAAGAGAAGCAGTGAAGTGTGGCGCATTTTGGGTGCTGTTAAAACAGAATTTGAAAAGTTTGGCGGGCTGCTTGAAAAGGCGCAGAAGAACCTCTCCACTGCCGGTGGTGCCCTTGATGAGCTGATGGGTAAGCGCACCAGGGCCATCAACAGAAAACTGAGAGATATTGAAGCGTTGCCAACAACAGAAACTGGAAAGATATTACCCGATATAGGTGATGAAGAATAACAACATACGGTTGAATTATTGCTTAGGAGTGTTAATGCCGGCGGTGCCAATGATGTCACCATCATTCAAAGTAAAGCAACCATAAATACGGAGATTATGAAAAGACTGACTTTTACCTTTGTGATACAGTTTGTTTTGTTGGTTGGTGTGATCCATTCACAAACGCCGAAAATCCTTTGGTGGTTTGACACGCATGACCAGGCTGCCGGTCAGAGTGCGATTGGAGATATTGACCAGGATGGTATGTATGAAATCGTATTTGGCTGTTACCGGAACGACAGCATGATCTATGCTTTAAATGCGGAGGACGGCACTTTGTTGTGGAAGTACAATGCTGCCGGTATAGGGGATGGTTGCAACGATGTGGCCACTCTCATTTATGATGTTACAGGTGATGGTAAGCTGGAGGTGATTGTTCCCTCTTCATGTCATCCGCGCACCTTCTGCTTTAATGGCAGTGACGGCACCCTGCTGTGGGAGACCACCACACGGGGGAGTGATTCCCCACCGGTGATTGTTGACTTACAAGGCAATGGACAGCTTGAGATCCTTCACGGGGAGTTTGGTGGTTGGGTAAGAAGTATTGATGCACTTACGGGTACAACAAACTGGGATTTGCTGGTTGATGCCAACAGTTGGGTTCAAACAGCTCCAACCATTGTAGACCTCAACAACAACGGGCAACTTGACTTTGTTGTCGGCACCTGGGGTTTCAGCAACAACAGCCGGTTTTATGCCTATGAGGGGAACACCCGGAACCTGTTATGGTCTGTACCACTTGATGGCTATTCTTATCATGGTACAGGGGTAGCCGACCTGAACGGTGACGGTGTGCCCAATCTGGTGATTGGTGATTATG
>SKPS01000149.1 GCA_007119395.1 Lentimicrobiaceae bacterium | reverse complement strand
TTTTCGAGAATCCTCGAAAAATCAGAAAACCATAGGTTTTCGATTTTTCGGGATCCTCACATCCCCACATCCCCACATCCCCACATCCTCACATCAGCTCTTCCGGTGTTACTGTGGCAACACCGCTGTTTTCGCATTTGAGGATGGGTGCGGGGAATTTACGTATCAGTGAGTAGTTGTGTGTAGCCATGAGGATGGCTCTTCCGCGTTGGTTGATTTCGGTGAGCAGTCCCATGATTTCGTCGGATGTTTCCGGGTCGAGGTTTCCGGTCGGTTCGTCGGCGAGGATGATATCGGGGTCATTGAGGAGGGCACGGGCGATCACCACGCGTTGCTGTTCGCCTCCGGAGAGTTGATGTGGCCTTTTGAACCCTTTGGTTTTCAACCCAACACGTTCCAGTACCAGGTCCATACGTTCTTCCATCTCCCGTTTGTTTCGCCACCCTGTGGCCCGCAGCACAAACTTCAGGTTGGCCCTGATATCGCGGTCCATCAACAGGTGAAAATCCTGAAACACGATACCCAGCTTTCTTCGCAGGTAGGGGATCTGTCTGGTGCGTACGCGTCGCAGATCGAAACCGGCCACTTCTCCGGTACCCGCCTTCAGCGGAAGCTCTCCGTACAGCGTCTTGATCAAACTGCTTTTGCCACTGCCCGTTCTTCCGATCAGGTATTTAAACTCCCCGCGGTGCAATGAAAAGTCAACACCGGAAAGTACCAGAATATCTTGTATAAACACCGAAGCATCCTGTAAAACTGCAACCGGTTGGTTTGTTTCGGATGGGGGGGAAGGCTGGTTGGTTGTTTGTTCTGCTATGTTCTCCATGTACCTTGAACGTGTTGAAAGTTGAATGTATATTATTATGGTATTGATCGTGTTCTGTTGATTGTATGGTGCTGATGTTTGGTTTCACGAGAAGTTTCTGTTCAGCAGTCGGTGTTTTTCATGGTTTGTGCCCTTTACGGTGTGGTGACTGCTACCGGCAGCACTTTCCCGTTGAAGAGGGTATGTCCTGTGAGTGTAAAGTGTGCCAGGAAGCGGGCGAACTCTTGCGCTGACACGGGGGCTTTGTATCCCGGGAACGCCTCTTGCAGCATCTCTGTCTGAACAGCACCCGGAGCAATACCATTCACATGCACACCGCTCTCTTTGAGCTCTTCGGCTAACGCTTCTGTAAGCACCGACAACGCTTCTTTGCTGGCAGAGTAGAGGCTCAGTCCGGGAAACTTTACGCTCCCCATCACCCCACCCATGCTGGTGATGTTCACAATGTGCCCCGGCTTAGCCATCCGTGGAAGCAAACGCCTGATCAGCATAAACGGTCTGATCACATTCACCTGAAATATGCGCTCTGCTTCAGCCTGTGTAATTTCATTCCAGGGTTTGTTCAGCATCATGCCGGCGTTGTTGACCAGGGCATCAGGCATCAACCCCTCATCATCAAGGAGGTTCTCCAGACCTGAAAAAACATCCTTCTCACCATGTGGCGCGTGCACATGTTTGTACTGCCCGCCGTGCTCACCATCGCAGAATGGGGGAGCAGCACTGCCGGAAATTCCGATAACAGTGTGATCGGCACTCTTCAGCAGCTCACAAACAAGGGCATAGCCAATCCCTTTTGAAACCCCACTGATCACAATTGTTGCCATACCATTGTTATTTTTCTCACATTTTTCATCAGTTCAATGATTTCGTAACAAAAAAACTTCTATTTTTGCAGTCCCAAAAATTCCGGGATAAGTTTCTTGAAACAAACGTCAAAGATATGTATTTAACAGCGGAAAAGAAGAGAGAGTTTTTCACCGAATTCGGAAAGTCTGAATTTGACACCGGGTCTCCAGAAGGGCAGATCGCTATGTTTTCATTCAGGATCAAGCATTTGACTGAGCATCTGAAAGTCAACAAAAAAGATGTTGCCACAGAGCGTTCATTGATCAAGCTTGTTGGTAAGCGCCGGCGGTTGCTTGATTATCTGAAGGCGAAGGATATTGAGCGTTATCGTTCGATTATCAAGGCACTTGGCTTGAGGAGGTAATTCTCGTGTTCAGGGGAGAAGAAGGCAATTGACGAATCGTTGCCTTTTTTTCGCAATCTATATCAGGGTTTTCGTATTCAACACATAAACATTACACATTATGGCAATTCCATCATACACAAAGACTGTTGACATTGGTGATGGCAGGACGATCTCTATTGAGACGGGTCGTTTAGCGCGGCAGGCAGACGGGGCGGTTGTTGTTCGTCAGGGCAACACTATGTTATTGGCTACTGTTGTTTCTGCACAGAAGGCATCAGAGAACATTGATTTCATGCCGTTGTCTGTTGATTATCAGGAGAAGTATGCTGCTACCGGGCGTTTCCCGGGTGGGTTTTTTAAAAGGGAGGCCCGGCCATCGGAGTATGAGATTTTGATTGCCCGTTTGGTTGACCGTGCGCTCAGGCCTCTGTTCCCCGATGATTACCATGCTGAGACCCAGGTGATGATCTCACTGATTTCTGCTGATAAAAAGGATGCTCCAGATGCATTGGCTGCCTTGGCTGCTTCTGCTGCACTCACTGTTTCGGATGTGCCTTTTGCAGGGCCAATCTCCGAAGTGCGCGTGGCACGCATCGATGGAAAGTATGTGATCAATCCACTGCTCGACGACATTGAGCGTGCTGATCTCGATCTGATCATTGCTGCCACCATGGACAATATCATGATGGTGGAAGGTGAGATGGAAGAGGTGGACGAAGAGGATATCATCGAAGCGTTAAGAATAGCCCACGATGCCATCAAGGTGCAGTGTCAGGCGCAACTTGACCTGCTGGAACTGTTGCCTGAAAAAGTGGTTAAAAGAGAGTATTCACACGAAGACAACGATGAAGACCTGAAGCAGCAGATGCATAGCTTCTTGTATGACAAGATGTACCAGATTGCAGCGCAATGCAACCCTGTGAAGAAGGAGAGACGCGAAGCGTTTGCCGCTGCCTTACAGGAGTTTGTCGACACGCTTGAACCGGCTGTGGCGGAAGAGAAAGCCCACCTCATCAAAAGGTATTTCGGTGCCATTGAGAAGGATGCAGTGCGCACTTTTGTGTTAAAAGAGCGGAAGCGTCTTGACGGCAGGGCGTTGGATGAGATTCGTCCGATCTGGACAGAGGTTGACTATCTGCCTGCAGCACATGGATCTGCCATCTTCACCCGTGGTGAAACACAATCACTCACCACCGTGACGCTGGGTACCAAGCTGAATGAGCAGGTGATTGACGGAGCTGTGATTGAGGACAAGCTGAACTTTATTCTGCACTATAACTTTCCGGGCTTTTCAACCGGGGAGGTGAAGCGTACCTTCACCAGCCGACGTGAGATTGGTCACGGTAACCTGGCGCTCAGGGCTCTGAAGCCGATGATCCCGCAGCAGGGTGAGCAAAACCCTTATACCATCCGTATCGTCTCTGACATCCTTGAGTCGAACGGTTCATCATCGATGGCCACTGTTTGTGCAGGTTCTCTGGCACTGATGGATGCCGGTGTGCAGATTCCGAAAGCGGTATCAGGTATCGCCATGGGGATGATCTCCAACACCGAAAGCGGTGAATATGCTATCTTGTCTGATATCTTGGGTGATGAAGATCATCTTGGCGATATGGATTTTAAAGTGGCGGGTACGATTGATGGCATCAATGCTGTGCAGATGGATATCAAGGTGGATGGGCTGTCGTTCAACGTGCTGAAGGAGGCGTTGGAGCAGGCCAAAAAAGGGCGTCTCCATATCCTTGAAGAGATGAACAAGACGATGCATAAGGCACGTGAAGATTACAAGCCACAGGTGCCGCGTATCGAAAAGATCACCATTCCCAAAGAGTTTATCGGTGCCATCATTGGACCGGGAGGAAAGATCATCCAGGAGATGCAGCGTGAAACCAATACAGTGATTGTTTTGGAAGAGGTGGGTGATTTGGGTGTGATAGACATCGCCTCAGAAGACGTCAACGGCATTGAGGCCGTGAAAGCCAGAATACGCTCTATTATTGCGATTCCTGAGATAGGGGAGGTGTATCAGGGTACGATCAAAAACATTGTGCCGTTTGGTGCTTTTGTTGAAATCATGCCCGGCAAGGAGGGTTTGTTGCACATTTCTGAAATCGATTGGAGGCGTATTGAGAAAGTGGAGGACGAGCTCACCTCAGGGGAGAAGATCGAAGTAAAACTGATAGATATAGATAACAAAACAGGTAAACTGAAGCTGTCTCGCAAAGCGCTTATTCCCCGCCCCCAAGGCAGGAACTAAACCTTTTTGCAACAAAAGCAATGGGCTGTCCGTAAAAGAGGTGCCTTCACAATGGCAATGACAGTCGTTATATAAAAATGTTGATTTCGGATAATGAGGCAATTAAAAATTACAAAACAGGTTACCAACAGGGAAACTGCCTCTCTGGACAAGTACCTTCAGGAGATTGGTCGTGTTGAGTTGATCTCTGCTGAGGAGGAGGTGGAGTTGGCCCAGCGCATCAAGCAGGGTGACCAAAAGGCGTTGGAGAAGCTTACCAAGGCCAATCTGCGGTTTGTTGTTTCTGTGAGCAAACAATATCAAAACCAGGGGTTAAGTCTCCCTGACCTGATCAACGAGGGGAATCTTGGGTTGATCAAAGCGGCACAGCGTTTTGATGAAACGCGTGGTTTTAAGTTTATCTCTTATGCTGTATGGTGGATCCGGCAATCGATTTTGCAGGCACTTGCAGAGCAATCGAGGATTGTGAGGCTCCCTTTGAACAAGATTGGTTCAATCAACAAGATCAACAAGGCCTATGCGCAGCTTGAGCAGGAGCATGAGCGTGCTCCCAACCACCTCGAAATCGCCTCCATGCTTGATATTCCTGAGAACGAGGTCAAAGAATCGATGAAAAACTCAGGGCGCCATGTCTCAATGGATGCCCCATTGATTCAAGACGAAGAGACCACCATGTATGATGTGTTGCGTAACGAAGGCCCTACACCTGAAACGGGACTGATCTACGAGTCGTTACGCAAAGAGATCAACAGAGCCATTGCCACACTCACCCCAAGGGAGGCGGATGTGGTGAAGCTTTACTTTGGCCTTGACGGGCACCACCCCATGACGCTGGAAGAGATTGGCGAGAAGTTTGACCTCACCAGAGAGAGGGTGCGCCAGATTAAAGAGAAAGCAGTAAGACGACTAAAGCACACCTCCAGAAGCAAGATTCTAAAAACGTACCTTGGCTAAAACAGCCATTTTCTGATTTTTTTTTTCACTCAACGCAACCTTTTCGCGAGACGGTTCGTCTTTGTTATTGTTCTGTTGTAAAACCATGTCCGAAATCCGGCAGCAACCGATGGTAGTTGTCGTGGTTCGGTGTTTTTTTTAAAACTTTAATAAGTGATACTTTTGCCCCGCAAAAGCAAATACAATAGATTATGTCACATAGAGAATCGCCCGTGTTGATTGCGCCTTCTATTTTGTCTGCTGATTTTTTAAACCTGGGTCGTGATATCAGGATGCTGAACCAGAGCAGTGCTGACTGGATTCACGTCGATATTATGGATGGCAATTTTGTGCCCAATATCTCATTTGGAATGCCTTTGCTTGAGGCGGTAGGAAGCATTGCCGAGAAGCCTCTCGACGTTCATCTGATGATCACCAAGCCTGAGAAGTTTCTCAAACGTTTTAAGGAGTTGGGAGCTGATATGATCAGCGTACATTATGAGGGCTCTTTTCATCTGCACAGCACGGTGATGAAGATCAAGGAGCTGGGGATGAAAGCCGGCGTGGTGCTTAACCCTCATACCCCGGTGCATGTGTTGGATGCTATTCTCCCTTATGCCGACTATGTTTTGCTGATGTCGGTTAACCCTGGTTTTGGTGGCCAGAAATTTATTGACGGTTCTATCGAGAAAGTGCGTGAGCTGCGGCGACTGATCGACCAGCAAAAACTGCAAACTCTGATACAGGTTGATGGAGGCATCAACACCGACAACGCTCATTTGCTGATTGCTGCCGGTGCCGATGTATTGGTTGCGGGCAGTGCTGTATTCTGCGATGAAGACCCCACCCGGGTGATCAATCAGTTAAAAGGCCTCGATAACTGATTACAGACATCTCCACATCCTCACATCCCCACATCCTCACATCCTCACATCCTCACATCCTAATAGATCGGTTCGCCGGGTTGTCTCCATCTGAGGTCGTAATAGCCCGGGCGCTCTTCGACTGACCTTTTTAGGTGGTCTTCGGGATACCCTACACCTTCAGGCCAAGGCCTGAATTCTGTTGAGGTTCTGATGTACCTGTCGTTGTATTTGGCGAAGATATAATACCCCAGTTCTCTCCAGCGTTGCACGGTATATTCTGCGTTGTTCACACTGAAGTCAGTAAGGTATTCTCTCATCAGATCGGGGTTTGTTTCATGGAGAGCTTTTGCGGCTATGTCAACGGCCTGGGTCATGGTTTGAGCGCGCTGTTCCACCTCTTTTTGCACCTTTTGAATGTCTTCAATGATGTAGCTGTAGAGGCCATAGGCATAATTGGCTACCAGGTTAAAGACCCAGAAGGCGGATTCCCAATCGAACTCATAGATATTTCCTGTAATCAGTGATACCGGGGGTTTGGTCATTCCCATATAGAGGGGCATATAGGCATTGGAGTATGTATCATCGACACCATACCAGAATATTCCACCCACTTCATTGGGGAGCCAGTTTCGTGACTGTGAGATAAAGGAGAATCCGGTTTGAGGTTGTGCGATGGTTCTTTCCCAAGCATAGCTCATAGTATCCTCTTCGAGTTCAAAAAAGAGAGGTCTCCATCTGTAGGGGTTATTGTAGGGTCCGGATGCAAAACCTTCCCCTGTGTAGTAAGGTGTTCCATGGAAGTGATCTCTGACGAACCATTTCATATCCTGGAGGGTCACTTTCCGGTCTGGTTTGATAAACAGCGGGTAGGGTTCTGCGCCCACAACGCATCTCCAGTAGTCGGCTGAGAGCTCTTTGGAGGGGGCAGCTCTGTTAAACACGCTCCACACCCGTCCTTCACACAGCAGCAGTGCTGTGGGGGTGAGTGGGGCGTAGGTATCGGCAAAGCTGAAGTCTCTGTCTCTTCCATCGAACCAACCACGTTCTCTGGCGAAGGAGACCACATCTTCAGACCACATCCAGTTTGCTCTGTCGCGGAAGTTGATCTGGCGGATACGGGCCTGGTTGGCATGAGCAGAAATGTATCCATCCGGTACACGTGCAGCAACCCAAACAATGCCTTTACCATATTTCCCTTTTCCGATGATCTCAAGCACCCACGCTTCGTCTTTGTCGGCTACTGAGAACGATTCACCTGTACGTTTGTAGCCGTAGGTGTTGGCCAGGTCTGTCATGATTTTGATCGCTTCACGTGCCGAAGTGGCCCGTTGAAGTGTGATATACATCATGTTGCCGTAATCGATGATACCGTTGGGATCGTGGAGCTCTTCACGGCCACCGAAGGTGGTCTCACCGATGGCTACCTGGTGCTCGTTCATGTTGCCAATTACGCGGTATGTCTGTGGTACCTGGGCAATCCATCCCAACGAATTTCCTGTATGCCACGAAAAAATCTCCAGCGAGTCACCCGGCGCATAGGTGCCACCCGGGTAAAAATGCAACGGATCCATTAACCCCCCTGCATCTGCAAGATAACTGATCATAACACTTCCATCGGCACTCGCACCTCTGGATACCAATACATTTGTACAGGGACGTGCCTCAAAAGAGAGCAGTAACATTACCAGGGCTACTGCTGCATAACGAAATACTCCGGTGTGCTTCATAATTAAATATTAATTGTTTATAGATGATACTCTGTAATCCGGGATGGCAAAGATAAAAAAAAGTGGAAAGAAATGACCGATTGATTCGATGGCGGGTTGATGCTATGAAGAATTGTTTGTATTTTTGTTCTGAATACACCTTGCTCAGAGATGGTATGATTGCCAACAATGGTATGAGAAGTTGCTGAATATGTGCCGCAATCCATTTCCAGGTCAGGATAATCTAATGCCTATGCGTGTTGCAATGTCTCAATTCCGTTTCCTTATTTTACAGGTTCTGGTGGTCTTCTTTATAGGTAGTGTTCTTGCCGGCCGGGTATCTGCACAGGAGCGTCTTCTGGCTGAAATCCCTCCTGAGTGGCATGGGCATCCTGAGCTGGGCAGGGTAGCTCCCGTGGGTTTGGCCAATGATCCCGATTACGAGTTGATTCATCTCAGAACCCCTTATTCACGCACATTTCGTAATCATTCCGGAAGTACTACCACTGCCTGGTCTTCCGTTTTGTTGCACTATGCAGATTCAACGGGGCACTATCACAGCCTGGATTACCGATTGCTTTCTGATGATGGGATCCATTACCGTATGCCGGTACAGCAGCCTGTTCACCGCTTTAACCGAAGCAGCGGTGAGGTTGGCTTCCTGACAGGCTCTCAGGACGAGATGGTGTTTGGAGCAAGGCGTTTGCTACATCAATATGATGTATCAGGTGAACTGATTCTGGGGTTTAGCGGACAGTACGCATCAGGAGCTACTGTTACTGATCCGGAGGGTTCCGTAACAGTCAGTGACCTGTTTCCATCAGTGGATGTGGTACACTCTTTTGATTATACCGTCCAGAAGACCAACTACATCCTTAATACGCCGGCGTTGTTGGTTGCTGGTGCTGACCGGTTGGTGATTACAGAGGAGTATCGTCTCCCTGAAGGGTGGGACATGGTCCCCGGCCCCTCTGATACCCCCGGGGAGCAGGTGCTGGTGGTGAAGGATCACATGATGCAGGAGGTGTTTGTTTTTCAGCCTGCTGTGATTACCGACCACTTCGAGGTGAGCTTTCGTGAAACGGATCAACGCCCCATAACATACGGTCAATACAGCGTGGCCCAGCAGCCTGACGGTTCATTTCTGGTGAGCCTCTCCGTGGATGCCTCCTGGTTGAAGTGCCCTTCAAGGGTTTATCCTGTTGTGATTGACCCCACCGTGGTGTTGGTTGACTCGAATGTGATGTTCTCATGTCGCAGTCCGAACTATCAGCAAGGGGCACTGCAGATTCCGGTACCACAGGGAACGTTTATCTTCAACACCTATCTTGAGTGGGACTTCACGGCCACCACCGGTTCTCAGGCATGGAGGGCCGACCAACGCAGTTATGTATCTGGCCCTTCAGGGCAAACGACTGTGTTTTCAGGCAGTGGAAACAGTGCCGGAACACATACCTATACCGTAACCAACAGCCACATCGCCAATGGTCCGGGCGGTTCCAGCACCACCATCACCTTTTACGCATCCAGGGTGTGGGGAGGGTCTGGTTGCAATGCCACATTCAATTACATTGGCAGACGATATGTTGAGATCACTTACGACTCGGTCACCTTTGGGCCAGGGCAGATTGTGGTGAATGAGTACTCTGCTTCCAACCTAACCTTCCTCGACGACTTTGGTCGCAGTGATGACTGGGTTGAGTTGTACAACACCTCTTCCAATTATGTTGACCTGACCGGTTACTACCTGAGTGACAATCCGAACAACCCCACCAAGTGGCGTTTCCAGTCGGGTTTTATTCCACCCAACGGCAGGGTGTTGGTGTGGTGTTCCGGCAAGGACATCTCAAGCGGCACCGTGTTTCATGCCAGTTTCCGGTTGTCGCAACTGAAGCCTGAGTACGTATTGTTGTCGGATACTGCCGGCAATGTGTTAGAGGCGCATTTAATGGAGCGCACACAAGGGGGGCATTCGCGTGGCCGTATCACTGACGGTGCCAATCTGTGGGGGCTCTTCGAAACGCCAACGCCTTATGCTCCCAATACCGGCGCAAGCGAAGGGTATACATCCACCCCTCAGTTCTCACATCAGCCCGGCCATTATGCCACAGGGCAAACCATCACCCTTACCAGTGCCAACCAGCATGAAGAGATCAGGTACACACTCGACGGATCGGAACCCACCGCGTCAGCAACACTCTATACACAACCCATTCAGGTCAACCAAACCACCATTATCAAGGCACGCACTTTCTCGTCGGATACCACACTACTGCCCGGTTTTATGAACTTTAAAACGTTCCTCATTGACGAAAACCACACACTGCCGATCTTCTCTTTCGGTGGCAACAGCGATTTAATGCAGCTCTTCAATGGCAATCAACACCTCAGGCCATGGGGCTCATTTGAGTATTTTGATGAAAACGGTTCTTTCGTTGATGCATCGTATGGCGAATTTAACAAGCACGGCAACGATTCGTGGAATTATCCACAAAGGGGTGTCGACTTTATCTCCAGAGACCACTTCGGGTACAACGATGCCCTCCGGCATAAGTTCTTCTCAACCTCTGACCGCACAGAGTTTCAGCGACTGATGGTCAAAGCGGCTGCCAACGACAACTACCCCTTCGAGAATGGAGGTGCCCATATCAGAGACTCCTATATTCAAACCCTTTCACAGGTTAGTAAACTCAACCTTGATGAGCGGAGCTCCACCAATGTGATTGTATATGTGAATGGTCAATACTGGGGGGTGTATGATTTGCGTGAAAAGGTGGATGACAATGATTACACCGACTATTACTTCGGTCAGGACAGGATGTATCCGGGGAGTGATCTTTGGTTGCAGTTTCTTAAAACCTGGGGAGGTACACAGCCCAAATACGGGAACCAGCCGGCTATGAGTGATTGGAGTACTTTAAGGCAGTATATCCAGAATAACTCTATGGCTGATTCGGTCCATTTTGCCTATGTGGATTCTGTATTGGACATTTCGAGTCTGATCGATTACTTTGTGATCAACTCATTTGTGGTATCACGCGACTGGCTCAATTACAATACCGGTTGGTGGCGTGGTCTGGATCCTTCGGGTGATGCCCGGAAATGGCGTTATATATTATGGGATATGGAGGCTGCATTGGGTCATTTTACCAACTATACCGGCATGCCCAATGTGACTGCGCATGCAGACCCTTGTCAGGTTGAGCATCTTACGGTAAGCAACAATGGTCATGTGCAGAGTATTCGCAAATTGATACAGGAGAATCCGGTGGTCAGGCAGCAGTATGTCAAGCGATATGCTGATTTATTGAACACCCATTTATCGTGTGCCAATATTGTGGCATTATTAGACAGCATGGTTAACAACATTGCACCTGAGATGCCGCGGCAGTTGCAGCGGTGGGGTGGTACAATGACGGAGTGGCAGACGAACGTTCAAACTGTTCGAGCTTTTCTGGAGACGCGCTGTACCTCACTGGTAACCAGCATTGCCAGTTGTTACAACCTCACCGGCCCTTTCACAACCTTATACGATGTAGAGCCGGCCGGGTCAGGAAAAATCAAAATGAATTCTGAATGGTTGCCTTCTTATCCTTTTCAGGCTGCCATGTATGGCAACATGTCAACACTTTTAACCGTTGAACCGGCACCGGGGTGGGAGTTCAGCCATTGGGTGATTGACAGTGCCACGCCGCTACCCGGTGACTCAGCCCCCGATATCTCATTGATGATTGAGACGCCAACCTCTATCGTGGCACATTTCGTTAACCCTTATCAATCGGATGACTCTCTGATTTACTACTGGCACTTCAACGACCTGGTAACACCGGGTTATGTGATCTCTATACCTGCCGACTATCAGATTGCCCCTTATGTGCAGCCGTTGATGACCTATACAGGTTACGGACCGCGCGATATGGACGCTGTGAGCCCCGGTAGTGGGGTGAACCTGCACAGGGATGAATCTCCGGGAGATGCTGTGAGGGTGCGTAACCCCGCTCATGGCAGAGCCCTCGTTTTTGATCTTCCAACAACCAACTATACCGATATAAAATTTGCCTGGGCCTCTGAACGCACCACCCAGGGTATGCTGAAACAGATCATCTCATACAGCATCGACGGCATACAGTTTATTCAGACCGGACTCGATACCACGGAGTTTGATATTGCCGAGGAGTACCGCTATTTCACAGTGGATTTCACAGGCATGCCCGGTGTGGAAAACAACCCCCACTTCAAGGTGAGAATTGACTTCCAGGGCAATACGGAAAACACCTCCGGCAACAACCGGTTCGACAACATCACCCTCAAAGGGAAGTTCACCGATGTGGGGATAACTCAGCATGCCCCTCCTCGCGATGTTGCCCTGCACGTATATCCCAATCCGGCCACCTCCCGTGTGCATGTGGAGCTGATCAATGCCCCGGAGGAAAACCACCCCTATGCTTTGTTTGACCTTACAGGACGATTGTTGCTGTCTGGTACGCTTCAACCCGGTGTCAATACACTGGATGTGTCAGGAGTAAAACAGGGAGTGTATATTCTGCACGCAGCCAGAAGAACACAACGTGTCATTGTCCTGAATCCTTGATAACAAACTGATCATAACAGAATCAATTCAATTCAAGATATATAGTATTCAACCTTTTCTATATGAGCACAAAACGTACGATTTCTACATGGGTTCTCCTTTTCTTGTTAACAGGCTTTTTTCATGCTTCTGCTTCTGACCCTGTCAGGCCTGTTGCGCAACTCACCACTTCTTCATTGCAGGAGGTGGTGATAGAGTATGAAGTGCCTACTTTTCATGTTGTACCTGTCACTGAGGATGGGGTAGTCTATGAGTTTCTTCGTATCTCGGGGTATGGTAAGATGCAGGAGCCCGGTAAGCCCGCCATGCCGGTGGTTACCACTTTGGTGGCTGTCCCTTTCCATGCCGGCAGTACGCTGACCTGGAGTGCCGACTCATTCAGAGAGGAGGATGGCTACCATATTCACCCTGCACTTGAACCGGCCACTGACCATGTAGGCGATCCGGAACCGGTTTTTGGATTTGACACTCTGCTTTATCAAACCGATGCCTTTTACCCTTCACAGGTGGTGGAAGTAACAGACACTTTGGTGATCAGGGGAATGAAGGTGCTGGTAATCCAGGTGAGGCCGGTGCAGTTTAATCCGGTGAGTGGTCAGATCAGGGTGCACGAAGGGATCCGTGTGGAGATCGGGTTTCAGGGTGGTAATGCCACCTTTGAACCTTTTGCACAGTACAACAGTGATTTCTATACATCGTGGCTGTCGCGGATGGTGGTGAACGGTGCCATGCTTCCTGAGGGGGTATCCAACTACTCCGCCTCTCTTGACCCCAACTACCTGATTGTGACCATCGACCCGTTTAGAAGTGCGGCTGACAGCATTGCCCTGTGGCGGCAGCAGATGGGGTTCAGAACCGAAGTGATCAGTCAACCCACCTGGACCAATCAACAGGCGAAGCAGGCCGTTCATCAGCGGTACCACTCCTATATGCCCAAGCCCGACTATCTCCTCATTCTGGGTGACCACGACCATGTGCCGGCCGAAATGATTCCGGTGAGCAACACCCACTTCGGTACCGACCTGTACATGGTGTGTATGTACGGTTCTGCCGACCATTTCCCCGACATGGCCAAAGGGAGGATCTCTGTGGCCAATACCCCGGAGGCAATGAGCGTGGTGCAAAAGATCATCAACTACGAACGGTATCCGACGCATGACTCCCTCTTTTACCATCAGGCACTGCACTGCGCACAGTTTCAGGATGACGATACATCCGGCTTTGCCTCACGCCGTTTTACCCACACCTCCGAAGAGGTAAGAGACTATATTATGGCACAAGGTTACGATGTTGAAAGAGTGTACCAGACCCATTCCTATATCAATCCCACCAATTATAACAATACCCGATACAGTAACGGAGAGCCCATCCCATTCGATTTACTCAGGGCCAATGGGCACTTATGGAACGGTGACCAGCACATGATTGCACAGGCTATCAATGAAGGGCGTTTCTATGTGTTGCACCGCAACCATGGTAGCGTAAATGGATGGGGCCATCCCACGTTCAACACCACCTCCCTCAATATGCTCTCTAACGGCAACCTGTTGCCGGTTGTATTAAGCATCAACTGCAATACAGGCAATTTTGTACATCCTGAATGCTTTGCAGAGAAGTTTCTCAGATTACCCAATGGAGGAGCAGTGGGGGTATTTGCCTCTTCGTACATCAGCTATTCAGGATACAATGATGCACTTTCGGTGGGTGCTTTTGATGCGATTTGGAATGATCCGGGATTGCTCCCTTTGTTTGGCAGTGGAGGTGTTACCAACCCGCAACTGCCTTCCCACCCGCCCATCCTGCCGATGGGGCATGTGTTGAACCATATGATGCTCAGAATGGTGCAGACATGGAACGGCACCACCGGCGCCAACAGGAGGCAGTACAGGATGTTTCATTATTTTGGTGATCCGGCCATGAGGATGTTCACAGCCTATCCCGCTGAAATCTTTGCCCAGGTTCCCGACACAGTGGTATTGGGAACCACCCATCTCCCGGTTACAGGATGCAATGCTGAAGGGGGCGTGGTGACCCTCCTTTTCCGGGATACACTGAGGGCTTCTGGTGTGGTGATGAACGGTGATGCCATCCTCTCCTTTGCTCCTTTGTATGATGCAGCATATGATGCAGTGGTGACCATCACCAAAAACAACCACCGCCCTTTCATCCGGCGGGTGGTAGTGGTTCCTCAGGCACCCGCGCTGCACAATCACCCATGCAATGCCTTGCCCGTAGCAGTGAACAGGTACTGTGATCCCACGTTTTCCAGCTTCGCCGGTGCTGACGCCTCATCAACGGCAAATACCCCCTGCCATATACAACCCGCCCCTGACGTATGGTTCTCGTTTGTCGTGCCTCCGTCAGGCAATGCACAGGTGGAAGTGGGAGAGGGGCTGTCTAATATTGGAATGGCAGTGTATCAGAGTGACTGCATTACACCCCTCTCAATGGCCTGCTCCGACTCAGTGAACTCCCAAGGCAGAATGACCATCAACCTCAATGCATTGACACCGGGAGACACCCTTCTGGTCAGGGTGTGGGAAAACGGTTCACCACCGCCGGAGACATTCTATGTGTGCGTAAGTGAACCGGATACGTTTCCGGTGGCAGAGCTGCCATATTATACCGGTTTCGAAGATGGATTGGATTCATACTGGTTCCTTCAAAGCTCACACCCCAACGGAAGAATTAGAATCGACACATTGTGCGATGCCCGCTCCGGGATCGCCTCGCTCCATATGGATGTGTTCCCCTCAGGGGTCTATGTGCAGAATGAAGCGTGGCTGCGGGTGAACCTTCGAGACCAGGAGAATGTAATGCTGAAGTTCTGGTGGCGTGAATATGGTGATGAAACTCATGTGGAAGACGGCGTATTCTTTTCGGATGATGGAGGTGAAAACTTCGTGAAAGTGGTGGAACTGCAAGGGTCTTTTGAAGGCTGGACCCAGTATCTACTGAGTGTCGATAAAATGGCCGCACTGTATGGGCTGAATCTGACCGAAACCTTTGTGATCAAATTTCAGCAGTACGACAATTGGAGAATGTTTTGCCATAACCCGCACGCTGGTGATGGTTTCGCATTTGATGACATCGATGTGTATGTGGATTCCACCTCGAACCTGTACGCTACGATTCCCTATTTTGCTGATTTTGAAGATGGTTTTGACCCTTACTGGTCGTTAAAATCCACACACCCCCTTGGTCGGATCGTGGTAACGGAAGCGTACCCTCCACACCATGATGGCTTTTTCCTGCTGATGGATGTCTCTTCATCCAACAATTACAACTTCAACTCGGCTGACCTGCGGCTTGAGATACCCTCGTTACAAGATCTTTTGTTGCGGTTTTATTGGAAGAGTTTTCAGAACGAACCGCATATTGAAAATGGCATCTGGTTGTCGGATGATGGAGGTGCCTCTTTTGTGCAGGTGGTACAACTGCTTGACTCGAATCAGTATTGGGCAGAGAAGACATACAACCTGGAGGTGTTGGCTGCTGCCCACAACCTCTCTCTTGGAGCCAATACGGTGTTGCGTTTGGCGCAGTACGACAACTGGCCGGTGCGTTCAGATGGTTTTGGCTTTGATGACCTGGAGTTGTTCTACGGGCAAGAGCCTGTGATTGATCTGCACCCCATTGCCATGCGTGTTGAAGCTGATACCGGCATTGCTCCCACGCACTCTTTCTCAATCATCAACCACGGCACCATGCCGTTTCAGGTTGATTCGGTTTCGTATCCTGAGGGTTTTGCTTCGCTCTGGACCGGTAGCCAGCTTATACAACCCGGCGATACGTTGGTGAGCTCTTTCTTGTTCTTACCAGACAGTGTCAAAGAGTACACTGGTTACCTGTATGTGCACCACAATGCCACGAGGGGCCTGGACTCATTGCGTCTGGAAGGGTTGGGCATGCACCGTGAACTGATTGCTGACATCCATGCCCTGGTCTTTGATTCCATTCCATGGTATGAGAGTGACACCATTGAGTTTCAACTGATCAATGCCGGCAATGGTGCTGTGGCTACCTCTGCACTCTTTGTGCCTCCGGCATTTTCACTGCTTACACCCCAATCCCAAAACTTCTCTGTCGGACAGTCGCGCCCGGTGCGGATCAGGTTCAACCCCCCGATGGCAGGCGTGTACCAGGGGCAGTTGGTGATCGTCTCCAATGCCAACCAGATCAACCTTCCTGTTATTGGGTATGCCGTTGAC
>SKPS01000240.1 GCA_007119395.1 Lentimicrobiaceae bacterium | reverse complement strand
TTACCGGTTGCGACAAAGACAACCAAATCAGACGTGCCGACCTGCTCGGTGATTGGAAAGTTGTGAAATACAACGATGAACCTATTAATGTTCCCCATACGCAAACCTATAAAGCGGATGGGACATTTGAAGAGCTTATGATTATTAATGATGTTCCGGTACCCTATACCGGCACATGGAAACTTGATGAAGATGAACGACAAGTAGTCCTGGTTAAGCAGAACCAATCCCAAATACTGGATATCGTCTCTTTGTCGGGATCAAAATTTGTCTACACAGACTATATTGGTGATAAGTTCGAGCTGGAGAGGCCATAGCGTCCCGAGCGCCTGAAGGACCACTTTACCTCTTTTGAGCAGGCTCATACTGGTAAGACTCAGAACACCGGTTGCTCAAACATACTGGCTCAAGGGTCAGGCTTAGCCAAGCGCTCTGCATCGGCAATTGAGGCAAAGGTAGCGTGAAACTGCAGTCAGCTTTAACACTCAACTTTATCAACCCACCCAGATAAAAAAAAGCAGTCTTCGGAATCCGAAGACTGCTTTTTTTCGGGGCATCGGTATCGATGCCGTGCGTGACTATTTGTTTTTGACCCAGGTACCTTCACCCCTGTCTTTGTCACCATCTGCATATTCAACGTCATAGATGATATGCAGTGTATAGCCATCCTCAGCTGTAGTTCCTTCACCCTCCATTGTTCCGTAAAAACCACTGCCTGTAAGGGGCTGGTTGGGGATGGTGAAATTACCAAACTTGTCAAATTCAACGGTTGCGGTAAAAGTGGCAGCGTAACCGCCGAAATTGGTCACCAGAATGGTGTTGGGATCCACGCCTGACTTGGCAACGGTTGCAGTATAGTTCCATACCGGTTCGGGGTTGTCACCTGTAATCTCTTCAGTAACGGCCCAGCTGCCCACGTAAGTGTCTTGGTCTACAATTACGTTCACAGTACGCTTTTTACTGGTTTGGTTCCCTGCTTTGTCGGAAACACTGTAGGTGATCTCATATACACCGATTCGGGTAACATCCACCGAGTCGCCTGTAATAATCACATTGCTTGTCAAGTCGCCATCCTGCTCGTCGATTGCTTCAAAACCGGGTTCAGCCCAGGTGTCAACGTTCAAAACAAGATTCATCACCTGGTCGCCAAACAGAGTGATTTCAGGGGCATCAAGGTCTTCAGTTTCACATGCACTGAACACAAGCATCGTGGCCACAACAGCCATTAAAACAAATTTAAGTTTTTTCATACTTTTTAGGTTTTTGGGTTGATTATAAATAACTAGAAAATTGCGTGTTTGAATTTGCAAAAGTAAAAAATTATCTGAGCAGTATAACACGAACGAGAAAAAATTGTTGTATATTTGCAGCAATTAATTATTAACCAAAAAGTATTATTGATTATGAAAAAGATTCTATCTGTATTGGTTATGATGGGTTTCATCATCGGATTGGCAGCCTGTGGCGGTCAGACAGATGAAGAGCAAGAGATCATTGATGACGAGATGGAGATGGCTGAAGAGCATGATGAAATGTACATTGAAGAGCCAGCTGAAGAGATTGTTGAAGATCCGGTTGTAGAAACAGCTCCTCAGCAGAGGAAGCCGGCCGTTCAGCAGAAAGTGGAAGAGGTGATTGAAGAGGTTCAGGAGACTGCTCCCAAAAGAAGGGGTGGTGGAACCCGTGGTGAAAACTAATCGGCTGTTTTATTGAACAGATAGAGGGCTGTTGCAGTAGATCTGCAGCAGCCCTCTGTTTTTTGTTAGGATGGATGTTGTATCTTTGACCCAACGTTTTGATAGATTATTTTTCAAACAGGGATATATGAGCAATCACAAGTTGTTAAGGTTCCGTAGTTTCGTCGGGGTGTTTATGTTGCTGTGTATTGTGCTGTGCAGTGCATCTCTTCTGGAGGCACAAATCACGGCGGGGCAGAAGGTGGTATACCGTTTTGATATCAAGGAGGAAATTGCTCCACCGGTGTGGCTGCGTACCCAGAAAGCTTTTGAAGAGGCAGAAGAGATGAATGCCGATTTGATTCTGATTCATATGAATACTTATGGTGGAATGGTGATAACGGCCGACAGCATCAGCACCAAGATCATGAACTCCACCATACCTGTTGTGGTGTTCATCGACAACAATGCGGCGTCTGCCGGTGCCTGGATATCCATTGCATCCGACAGCATCTATATGCGCAGGGGTGCCCGGATCGGTGCCGCCACAGTGGTTACCCAAGACGCGCAGGCGCTCCCCGATAAATACCAGTCATACATGCGCTCCTCTATGCGCTCCACTGCCGAAGCCAAAGGGAGAGACCCCAATATCGCAGAAGCAATGGTTGACCCGGATATCCACATCGATGGTGTGATTGATTCAGGTAAAGTACTCACTTTCACCACTTCGGAAGCCGTTCTACACGGCTTCTGCGATGGCGTAGCCGAAACGGTTGAAGAGGTAATAGAACTCTACGGATTTCAGGAATATATACTCATCAACCAGCGACTTACAACCCTTGACAGAATTATCGGGTTTCTGGTGAGACCCATGATCAGCGGATTGCTGATCATGTTGATCGTGGGTGGTATCTATTTCGAAATGCAAACACCGGGTATCGGATTCCCGCTGGCGGCCGCCATAACAGGCGCTGTGCTCTATTTCGCACCCCTCTACCTTGAAGGGCTTGCCGAACACTGGGAAATACTCCTCTTTATTATAGGTATTATTCTGATCGCCGTGGAAATCTTTGCGCTGCCCGGATTCGGGGTGGCCGGAGTGTCGGGTATTACCCTGGTGGTTACCGGATTGGCGCTCGCAATGGTCGATAATGTACGGTTCGATTTTTCCGGAGTGCATGCTCACTCCATACTTGTCGCATTCTCTATCGTTTTTACAGCCATATTCCTATCCCTCATCAGCTCATATTTCATCACCGTTAATGTGTTTGGCCACCAAACACGCCTGTTCGGACAACTGGCCCTCGATGCCGAACAAAAAGCTGAACTGGGTTATACCATAATAGATGCTGGAATGAAATCGATGATCGGACAACAGGGAGTGGCTGTGACCATGCTCAGGCCGGTAGGTAAAATCGAAATCAATGAAATGACCTATGATGCCGCCGCCGAAACAGGATACATCAACAAAGGTGAACAGGTGACCGTTACAGGCTATATCAATACACAACTTATCGTAAGAAAAGCGTAAACAAAAACCTGCACGATTCTGTTTAGCTTACGAAATTTAGTGTAATTTTGCACCTTATTTTTTGAAAATACCCTTATGATTCAAATCACACTGCCCGACAACACCCAAAAGGAGTTCCCGGAGCCTGTATCCGGTATGGAGATCGCACGCTCGATCAGCGAAGGATTAGCACGCAATGTGTTGGCCGCTAAGGTTGATGACGAAGTGTGGGATGCTGATAGAAAAATTGATCACAACGCCCGCGTACAACTGCTTACATGGAACGATCCCGAAGGGAAAGCCACTATGTGGCACTCGTCGGCACACCTTATGGCAGAAGCCGTCGAAGCACTCTATCCAGGTGCCAAATTTGGCATAGGACCAGATATTGAAAATGGTTTCTATTATGATATCGACCTGAACGATACAGTGATTACTCCGGAAGACTTCCCTAAGATTGAAGCCAAAATGCTTGAACTGGCCAGGCAAAAACAAACTTTTCTACGCAAAGAAGTATCCAAAAAAGAGGCTGAAGCTTTCTATGGTGCCAAAGGCGACGAATACAAGCTGGAGCTGATCAGTGAGTTGAATGATGGTGAAATCACCCTGTATGAATCGGGTCATTTTGTTGACCTGTGTCGTGGCCCTCATTTGGTAGACACATCACCCATTAAGGCGGTGAAGATACTCAGTGTGGCAGGAGCTTACTGGCGTGGTGACGAAAAGAGGAAGCAGCTTACCCGCCTCTACGGCATCTCCTTTCCAAAGCAGAAAGAGCTTACAGAGTACCTGCATTTGCTGGAAGAAGCGAAAAAGCGTGATCACCGAAAACTGGGGCGTGAACTTGAGCTCTTTACCTTCTCGCAGAAAGTGGGGCAAGGACTCCCATTGTGGTTGCCCAAGGGTGCTCAGTTGCGCGAACGCCTTGAACAGTTTCTGAAAAAAATTCAACGGGAAGCAGGTTACCAGCCGGTGATTACACCCCATATTGGCAATGTGGAACTCTACAAAACTTCGGGCCACTACGATAAGTACGGAGAAGACTCATTCAGACCGGTACTCACGCCGCAAGAGGGTGAAGCGTTTATGCTGAAGCCCATGAACTGTCCGCACCATTGCGAGATCTACAAGCACAAATTCCACTCATATAAAGACCTGCCGGTTCGATTGGCTGAATTTGGAACAGTGTATCGATACGAACAGAGTGGTGAACTGCATGGCTTGACTAGGGTCAGAGGGTTTACGCAGGATGACGCACACATCTTCTGCACTCCGGATCAGGTGAAAGATGAGTTCAAATCTGTCATGGATATCATCCTTCATATTTTCCGGGCACTGGATTTCGAGGATTTTGAAACCCAAATATCACTGCGTGACAAGACCGACCATGAAAAGTACATTGGCAGTGATGAAAACTGGGACAAAGCGGAGCAGGCCATTATTGAGGCCGTAGAGGAGAAGGGGATGAAGGCCGTGATTGAGTATGGTGAAGCTGCGTTTTATGGTCCAAAGCTCGACTTTATGGTACGGGATGCATTGGGAAGAAAGTGGCAGTTGGGAACCATTCAGGTCGATTACAACCTGCCGGAACGTTTTAACCTGGAATACATCGGAAGTGATAACCAGCCACATCGACCGGTGATGATTCACCGTGCACCTTTTGGGTCAATGGAGCGTTTTGTGGCAGTGCTGATTGAACATTGCGGTGGAAATTTCCCGTTATGGCTCGCACCTGAGCAGGCTATCATCCTTCCCATCAGTGAGAAATATCACGATTATGCAGAAAAAGTTTTACATTTGCTAAATAATTCCGATCTTCGCGCCCAAATTGATTACAGAAGTGAGAAGGCAG
>SKPS01000253.1 GCA_007119395.1 Lentimicrobiaceae bacterium | reverse complement strand
CGTGGTGAAGTTGATCACTTCAAACTCAAATGAAGGCCTGAGCAACAATACACTCGCCGGTAGTGTGCAGATTTTGTTCACCTTCTGTATATACTCCTCCGTTTGTGCTATGCTTTTCTGTGTCAGACCCAGCATGATCAAATCGGCCTCCGAAGAGTGTGTTTTGATGATGTCATCCAGTGAACGGGAGCCGAAATCATCATTCAACACCGTCACCTCTGCCGATATCCTTTTATCATTCAGCAAGGCATTCGTGTTCTGATAGATACTGTCGGTGAGTGATGTGTTTGGGTTGATTACCAGGATCCTCACCTTCGCATCGCGCCATGATGGCTCCGACAATAAAAACCTGAGAATATTCAGAGAGAAGGTGAGGTGGCGCCCCCGTCCGTTCCACCATATGTCGATCACTTTTCTCTCTCCAAAGCCATGCTCCTTGTCGTAATCGAGAAATACTGCGTTAAGGTCTTTCGCTTTAAAGTCGCCAATCATTTCAGCCAGGAAGGAGGAGTTTTTGCTGTTTTTGCTCCAGCCGAGCAGTACGGTGTTGGGCTCAAAGCCGCTAAAGCCATAAATGCTGGTAACGGTTTTTATCCCCTCGGCGATGGTATTGCACTTCAGTTGCCGGATGAAATAGCCTGATCTGCCATCTGTTTTTGCCCGGTCGGGTGCTTCATCCTCTTCAATGCGCTCTTTCTCTTCTGTGATAAGCTCAAAGTCGGTCAAAGCACCCAGTTTGCCTGTAAGCCATAGCCCCAGTTCTACCAGGTGGGGTCGAACCTTTTCCCCTCCGCTGAAAAGAACAATGTTGGGTCTCCAATTGCGCTGGTTCTCTTTCTTTGCGCTGAGTTTCAGCAATGCACTTTTTGCCATATTGGTCCAGAAGCTGTTCCATGCATCACCACTTTCAAGAAGCAGTTCTTTACGACGCAGGTACAAATACAATGCTGTTAACACGATGGTAGCTCCTGCCAACGCCAGTAAGTCGAGTAAAACCATCACAATAAAGGCAGAGAGGGCCCCTACAATACTCACAATGCGTGGTATCCTGAAAGCGGGTCTGAAGTCGGGGCTTGCCCAGCTCTCAATCGTAAAAGCCAGGTTAAGGAATGCATAGGTGGTGATAAAAAACATTGAGACGATGCGTGCAATCACATCCAACTCGCCAATCATGATCCCTCCGGCTGCAATGGCAAACGCTATCCATAATGCGTTTCTTGGCTCCCGTTTTTTGCTCGATGACTTGGCAAAGATCGACGGTGCGATTTTGTCGATGGCGATGGCTTGCAGGATTCTGGGTGCACTCAAAATGCTTCCAAACGCAGAGGATATCGTGGCGCCCCAAATACCAGCCACCACCAACGCCGGAACCCAGGAGATCTCAAAAAGAATTTGCGGATTACTCGCCAGCGCTTTGGCATCAACGGTGTATGAAAGAAAGAGTGCCAAAGAGATGTAGATGATTAACCCCATCCCTACAGCCATCAAGGTGCCCAATGGCAATGCCCTTTTGGCGTTCTTTAAGTCACCTGACATGGAGATGCCTGCACCAAAACCCGTTACCGCAGGAAAAAAGATACCAAACAACACCATAAAAGGGGCAGTGGTAGTGAGTGGACCCCACTGTCTGCCATCGGGCACATAATCGTGACTGCCCAGAAAGATTGACACAAGCGACAGAACAATGGCTGCCATGATCACAAATTGTGACTTCAATGCCAGTGATGTGCTGATGTATGTTATAATAGTGATGGCCACCAGTGCCACACCCCCGGTTAAACGGATGGTGTTTATATTGACTTCAAGATTCCAATAGTGTAAAAAACTCTCAGCGAAACCGATCAGGTAAAGGCTGACGCTGAAGGCAAAGCCCGTGAACAAAGCAATGCCGAGTGTGCCGCCAATGGGTAACCCCATGCTGCGTGACAAAATGTAATACGGCCCTCCCTTACGCACCAGCTTGTCGGTCGCAAGAGATGCAATGCTTAAACTGGTGGTCACAGAAATCACATGCGCCAGCAAAATGATACCAAGGGTTTGGATAAGACCCGCCTGCCCTACGATCGTGGGCAACCTCAAATACATGATCACCCCTACAATCGTCAGAAAAGAGGGGGTGAATACACCACTGAACGTACTGAATTTTCTACCCTTGGCAATGCTCATGCTCAAACAACTCCCTTTTTCAGGTAACAATGGACTTCCTACCCGGCAATCTACAAAAATAACAAAGATATTTAAACCCTGAAAAATGCCACCCTCAAAAGGCCGTTTCTTTTTTTGAGGTGCTGATTATAATGTGCTTATACCCGAAGAACAATCCCGTATACAGCGTTTGCGATGCTGGAGGTTGGGTATAGCATACGAAGGGGGTACATATCTACTGAATGTTTTTTTTAACCACAATTGTCACAAAGTTGGCACAATGTACACAAAGAGGGTCTTTGCGGCCTTTGTGAAAGCCATAGTGGCCTTTGTGGTTAAACAAACCTAATTGGTTATATTCATGGTACTCATTCCGGTTTGTTTTGTTTGTTTCCCGCAGAAATTTGGTGAAATTGCGCTGATGTGCGCAGAAAGAACTTTGTTCTCAGAAATAACAGAGTTAGCCTCAATGATCATAAAACACACGAAGTCGTATTACTGTTTGCAACGCGTGTGAAGTCAGGATTTCAGCGCCTATCTGCGTAGTTTTTGCGCCTTTCAGCGGGAACAAAAAAATCCTCGATCAAAAAAAAAGACCGATAGATGGCTCTGGAAAAGCTTTTCAAACATTACCCAAATTGTCGTGCCTCGACCTTATCCTCATAAAAAGCACACAATGTATCTTAGCACCTCAAAAAAAGAAACTGCCCTTAACAGATGTAATAAATGAACTTGCTCCTCATTTATTCAATATGAATTTGCCGGCTATGGCAAAAACCAAAAGAAACAGCCATTGAAAACAAACCAATCTCAGAACATCATGATCCGTTTTCACCTTGGAACATGTGTGTTTGTTGTGTTGTTCGTTACAACAAACCTCGTGCAGCATGTTTCGGCTCAGCAGGAATCGGAACCACCTGATAAAAGCTGGTTTGCCGGCCTTGGGATCAATGCATACGGTGCGCCCCAAGGTGACGATTGGCAAATGATTCGAAGCGGTTTTGCACCGCATGTTCATTATGCTCACTTCTACCAAAACCACTCTTTGTATGCTTTCATTTCGGCCGGAATGGGGTTTTATAAAAGCGATGAAAGAGACAGCCTGTTCAATAACGATATGGTACGATACCAGGTAAAATACCGTGATTTTTTTACCCAAGCCACGGCATGGTACTTCCCCTTTCGTTCCAACAATTTTTTTAGGCCTATAGGTGTGGTGGGTAGTGTGGGGTTACACAATTCCAGAATAACACACCAATTTGGAGAAGAGAAAATGGTGGACTACTCCTTCAGACCGGGGTGGGGCATCGGGTTGATAGTGAATCCAGAACCTTCATTATTCATGATAAACCTTTATTACTACCGGTTGCATCAACAACACACCTTGGCGATGACCTTTTTTTTCCCGTTTCTTGGTGGAGACAGATGATTGTCAGGTGAAGCAGAATAATTTGTTGTGACGCACATCACCATGCCGGGCATCTCAAAAAAGAGTTTTTGTGGAGCATCAGTGGTTGGTTATGCCACCTCGGATGGCGGAAGGGTTGGCCTCAATCCATACTATAGAACCTCAAGCTGTTGAGGCCTGCAAAAAACATCTGATTTTTCTGTCTGTGAAAAACTTTTTGGGTTGATGAATGTTTTACCGCAATAAGATTGGGTTTGGGTTGTCAAAAAAAAACAGACAACAGAAGATTAGATGCGTTATGACAAGAAAGTTTCTGATAACCGGATTGTTGCTTCCGGTTTTTTTCATGGGTTTGCAAGCACAGCCCGAGGGGCAGGCGAATGGTTCGGTGAGTGGTGTGGTGGTTGACAATACTACACAGTTACCTGTAGAGTATGCCAACATTGTTGTTCTCACAAGAGATTCAGCTGTAGTAAACGGAAGTGTAACATCCGGCGAAGGGTTGTTTACGGTTCGCAATATCCCTTACGGGCGGTATTTGATGCGTGTTACGTTTTTGGGCTACGAAGAGTTATGGATTGATACGGTGATGTTAAACCACCGCAATCGTCATATGGTATTTGATCAGATTCAGTTAACCCCCTCTTCGGTGATGCTGGAAAATGTACAGGTTACTGCGCAGCGTTCTGTTTTGGAGATGCAGATTGACCGGAGGGTATTTAACGTTGACCAGAGTGTATTAACGCAGGGGCAGTCGGCATCAGAGGTGTTGGAGACGGTTCCTTCTGTTGAGGTTGACATGGACGGCAATGTGAGTTTGCGGGGTAGCGGCAATGTGACCATTCTCATCGACGGGCGTCCATCGGCGTTGATGGGCAGCGATGTGGCTGCCGCTCTGCAGCAAATACCCGCAGAGATGATTGAGAGCATCGAGCTGATCACCAACCCTTCAGCGCGTTACGATCCCGAAGGGATGGCTGGTATTATCAATATCAAACTAAGGAAAGACCGGCGCGGTGGATTAAACGGAACTGTTACTGCAGGATACGGCACAAGAGAGAAGTACAATACCTCGCTAAACCTTAATTACCGTACTGAACGGTTCAACCTGTTTACCAACTATAGCCTGAACCACCGCGATTTTTTCAGAAATGGTACCACCTGGACGGTGAACCGGCAGAATCCCGATTCACTCCACTACACCGACCAGTTTATCGACATGAACATGTACCGTCGTTCCCATATGGCCAGGGTGGGCGCCGATTGGTTTATCAACAGCAAAAACACCCTGTCGGCATTCTATACCTACAATACCAACACACGTGTCTCTGACGAGATCGTCACCTCTGAATACCTCGATCATCTGCAAAACCCATCCCGTGCCACCGACCGGTATTCCGACAATGATGCCTCCGGGTTAGGGCATGATGTGGTGTTGAACTGGCAACGTACCTTCAACCAGAAGGGGCGAGAGCTCAACGTGGACGCCAATTACTCT
>SKPS01000084.1 GCA_007119395.1 Lentimicrobiaceae bacterium | reverse complement strand
GTGTGAAAAGTCAAGGTACAAAAACAGGTACAAAGTGGCCCTGATGATACCACTCTACCTGGATGAAATAGACCGCATCCACATCACCCCGGGGAATGAAGATCAACTCACCAAGCCCTTTTTTAAATCGTTCAGCTTTATTGAGTTCTATCAAGGTGCTTTGATCGCTCTCGATTCGATAAAACGATTGGGATTCTCAGTGGATCTGCATGTATATGACATCACGGAGGATACACTTGCACTGAAGCGGGTGCTGAATCAACCGGAGCTGGTGCATATGGATCTGGTCATCGGGCCATTCTTTCAGACTACCTATTCTGTAGCGGCACGATTTGCCATACAACATCAGATCAAACTGGTCAGTCCCTTTGCCCGAAACCCCGCCTTGCTTACCGGGAATGAAAATCTGTTCCAGGTGAATGCATCCTCTGAATCAAAAATGGCTGCTTTGGCGCGTCATATTGCATTATCTTATGAGGACCCCCGTGTGATCTTTGTGATGCAGGATGAAGGAGATCGATCCCTTGCTGATGCCTTCAGAAGCAGTCTGGAAACACACACTGCAGCCCGGAGCAGAAGACCTTACTACACTGAAGTGATGTTTGGATTGAGAGGCTTGGCAGGCGTTTCAACGCAACTGGATGCCACAAAACACAATATCGTGGTAAACCTGATCACGGGAGAAACCGTGGTGTCTAACTATGTTGCTAATATAGCACGTCTGACCCGCAACTTTGATATCACCATGTTTGGTATTCCTGAGTGGAAAGATTACAGAACCTTTGACCTTAAGGACTTGATGCTCACAGACCTCCACCTCTTCTCATCAGCTTTTGTTAACTACGAGTGCCCCGGCACGATCCATTTCCTGAGAGAATACCGCAGAAGATACAAAGGGGAACCGGAAGAGGATTATTACGGGTTTATGGGCTACGACATCACGCTGTTTTTCATGAAAGCGCTACATCACTTTGGGCTCGATTTTGAATACTGCCTTGATGATCTGGACTACCGCCATTTGGCCTCAGGCTTCCATTGGCAACGTCATGGAAAAGGCTTTGAAAACATCTATTTGAACATCTTCAGATACCAAGAATTCGCATTGGAACCTGTTCCGCAAAAGCGGTAACGCCCCCTCTCCTGATCTTTCTGCTTACAAGAGGACATACTTCACGCCCATTCTTACTGTCATGACACCCATGGCCTTCGCAGCCGTACCCAATCAACTACCTCAGATCTATGATCTCTACATTGGGATGCCTTGAAGCACTCCACACAAAATGGCTGTCGGGAATCGGTTCGTTGGTGACAAATCTATTCACATCGATTTGCTGACTGCTGTTGTTGGTGAAGAAGATGCTGGTACTGACAATCTGGTGTGAGCTTTTGTCGATGAGCAGTCGAACCCTGTGGTAAGCGCGTCTTTTCTTAGGATAGAGGTCAACCACATTGACCCTTTTCCCCTTGTGTGTCTCTTCCCGGATCCAGCGGGTGGTAAACCGGTCATTGTAATTGTTCAGCAACCTGACCGGGTTTGCGAGTTCATCATCGTGTTCAGAAACCGAAGTGATGTGCACCTCTTCAGCATCCCGGATGTAGGTCCAGCGGGTACGGCCATCAGAAAAGATCTCCTGTCCGGCAAACCGCAGATGGTACATCTCCCCTTTCATCCATACCCTCCCTCTCCGTGCAATACCCTCCTGTCCGGGTTCCGCCTCCGTAAAAGAAAAATCTATTTTAATGGTACTGTAAGAAGAGATCTTCCCGGAAGCAGCTTCCAGTATGCTCTGTGATTTCTGATCATCAATTTTGGGATCTTGCATGGAGGTCCATAACAAAGCACCAAAAACCAGGATTGGGAACAACCATTGTTTTTTCATCATATCAAACATTATTAGCAGGGTTTATCTACGTGTTGCCAACTTCTCACCAGCTCGGTGATCCTTTCCGGGTGAGGTTGTATTAACCATTATTTTTCAAATACTGTTCCAAAGACATTTCGTCTTGAAAGAGCACATCACGTGCTTTGCTTCCTTCAAAAGGGCCAACGATTCCGGCTGCTTCGAGTTGATCGATCAGTCTGCCCGCACGGTTATACCCCAGCTTTAGTTTACGCTGAAGCAAAGAGGTGCTGCCATGCTGATGTCGTACGATCAGGCGTGCCGCTTCATCAAAGAGCTCGTCTCTATCTGCCGGATCCAGGTCAAGCGGTCCATCGTCGTCATCCTCTCTGTAGTCAGGCAGCTCATACGCTTCGGGGTATCCCCGTTGCGATCCGATGAAATCGGTGATCCGTTCAACCTCAGGGATATCCATAAAAGCACACTGAAGCCTGGTTAGATCATTTCCTGTATAGAGCAACATATCGCCTCTTCCGATCAGCTGCTCAGCACCCCCCGAATCGAGGATGGTTCGGGAATCCACTTTGGCGGTTACCCTGTAGGCAATACGTGCAGGGAAATTGGCTTTGATGGTCCCCGTGATAATGTTTACAGAAGGGCGCTGGGTGGCAATCACCAGATGTATTCCCACAGCCCTGGCCAGCTGAGCCAAGCGGGCAATAGGCCCTTCAACCTCCTTTCCCGAAGTCATAATCAGATCAGCAAACTCATCCACCACCAACACAATATAAGGCATAAACCGATGCCCCTCCAAAGGGTTGAGCTTCCTGGAAATAAACTTATTGTTGTATTCAGCTACATTTCTTACCCCTCCGGCCTTCAACATGTCATAGCGGCTGTCCATCTCAACACACAGCGAGTTGAGGGTTCTAACCACTACCCTGTTCTCTGTTATGATTGCCTCCTCTGTGTCGGGTAACTTTGCCAGATAATGGCGTTGTATCCTGGAGAACAGCGACAGTTCAACTTTTTTCGGATCCACCAGCACAAACTTCAGTTCAGCCGGGTGTTTTGTGTACAAGAGGGAGGTGATGATGGCGTTGAGTCCCACCGATTTCCCCTGTCCGGTGGCCCCTGCAATCAACAGGTGCGGCATTTTGGTCAGATCAGCAACATAGGTCTCGTTGGCAATGGTCTTTCCAAGTCCTATTGGCAACTGAAACTTATGCTGCCTGAATCTTTCAGAACCAAGAATAGTACGCATCGAAACCACTTCAGGATGCATATTCGGCACCTCAATACCTATGGTTCCCTTGCCCGGGATGGGTGCAATGATACGTATTCCCAAAGCCGATAAACTCAAGGCAATATCATCTTCAAGGTTTTTGATTTTACTGATCCGTATGCCGGGTGCAGGAACAATCTCATACAGCGTCACTGTGGGACCAATGGTTGCCTTAATCCTCTCAATGTCTATCGCATAATTCTTAAGGGTTTGAATGATCTTGTTTTTGTTGGCCTCCAGCTCGCTCTTTTGCACACTGATGGTGTTTGAGCCATGGAAGTCGAGCAGATCAAGTGGCGGGAACTTGTAATCACGGAGGTCAAGCTTCGGGTTATACAGGGTCTCCAGGTCGTAGTGCTCCTGGCTTTTCTCTTCTGGGTCATCCTCACCTTGGTCAATGGTCTCGTCTGGTTGTTCCGATTCGTTGGTGATACTCACCGGCTCCTCTTCAGGTTCCGCTTCGGGCTCAACAATCGTGAAGTCAATGGTGTGATCAGCATCTTTCTTTGTATCACGCTGCTTTGTCCCATCATCGGTATCAAGATCCAGTTCCGCTGTCACAGGAGTTTCATCCTGCTGGCCAACAGCTCCCTTTTTTTCACCCCTGAAGTCGGTATCGGTATCGGGTGCGTAATACTCTTCCGTATTGTATCGGTCACCGTTTGATTGCACCTTCTGCTTTCTGCGCTCAATACCATCCATCACCTCTTTCCGTCTGCTCTCAAAGGAGACCACAATGCGCTCCCAGGCATCGAAAACCCATATTAAGTAGAGGCACAGGGCAAACAGAAGAAAGAAACCTGCACCAAACCTTCCGATGATACCGGAAAGCCAGTCAGAACCATGCACACCAAACATACCCCCAAAGACCGAGTAGTCGCTGTAGGCATCAGAAAAAATAAAGCCGAAGCTGAGAGAAGTCCATGTGATCCAGAAGAGGGAGTGAGTCAGCAATGCTTTGTATTGTATCAACTGGTATTTAAGGAAGATACGTGTACCGACCACAAAAAACACCAGCAAAAAAGCAAAAGAGCCGAGGCCAAACCATTGTTTAATGAACCAAAACGAGAGCCATGCACCCAGTCTGCCGGTTACATTGTAAACCGGAATGGCTTCCCTGTCCGTCAGCAGTTGAAAGAACCTGACACCGGTAAGGTCTCCATGCGATGTACCACTCAGTTGATTGGCAATGAATGATATAAATGCAATCAACAAATAGAGAGAAAACAGCATCACAAACATGCCAAAGGCCATGTGCACCTTCTCATTCAGAAAAATACCTTTGAAGGAGAAAGAGCCTTTGCGTTTGGCAGATGCCCTTTTTCGTGGTTTTCTCTTGCGTGCACTTTGCTTAAAAGTATTTTGCGAGGTAGAGTTGCTCCGCTTCCGTTTCATACAATAGGGTACGTGATATTGGTGCAAAAGTACAACAAATTGAGTTGTTCAGCAAGGCGTATATTAAGACCTGTTAACCAGCGTGATAACAATAAATATCTGAACACCTGCCTGCCCCCCGGTTGCCGTTCATAAGGATATGAAGAGACATTCTTCATTGAATAAGAAGTTATGTTTTAGCCTGATACTTCTGAAGAATACGCACAACATATTGATTGTATTGGGTTTCTGTTAACCTTGTATTAACATTTCTTTTTGTTGCACTATTGTGTTTTTTATTTAATTTTGCGTTATCTGCAGAGTTGATTCTAAACCTCTTATTCAATAACAAAAACTAAAAAACTTAAGATCAATGAAAAAAATTCTTTTTGCACTGGTTGCATTAGCCTTGGTTTTCACGGCCTGTGATAAGGACGATGACGACAATGGCGGAGACAAAGGCGTTCAGGTAAAAAAAGAGCAATGGGCATTCGTGTTGAACTACACAGCCACTTGGTGCGGCCCATGTGGTGCCAATGGAGCACCTGTTATTCTGGCGTGTGGAGCCACCCCCCGTGTGGTTGCCGTAAAAGCACATGCATCGAACGACCCGATGCATAATAGTGCCTATTACTCTCAGTTTGGACAGCAGCGGCCCTCCGGAGGTGGTATTCCTTCATTCTGGGTCAATGATATCAAGACTTCAGTAGGCGGCACAGAGTCAACCATGAATAATGAACTGCAAAAGTCGCCGTTTGCTGGTTTGGCCATGGAATCAAGCCGTGACGGTGCCAATTACGATGTGAAAATCAAAGGTGAGTTTTTCTCTGCACAGCAAGGCGATTACTACCTTAGCGTATTCCTGCTTGAAGACAACATCGATGGAGGCCCCAATGCAGGTTCTTACAAACAGAATGGGACAAATGACCCCAACTTCGTACATAATTATGTATTTCGCACAGCGGCCACAGCTAGTCTTTATGGCGAGTTAGCAATTGCAAATCCTGCTGCCAATGCCACGTTTGAAAAACAATATACTATCCCGGTCGAATCGGCCTGGCAGCAAGATGTATATCCTGTCGCTATCCTGTGGAAGTTTGATGACTCAGGCGTAGAACCCCATTACCAATTTGTTAATGCCATCAAATAAAGTAGCATAAAAGCGACGACGGCTAAACATAAAGCGGGGTTGACCTTTCCAGGTCAACCCCGCTTTATTTTCTTCCGTAAAGAAAACTGAATGGGTCTATTCTGACAGATCAAACAGATTACTGTACAGGTGGGCATCCTCGCCGTATTTCTCGATGATTTTGTTGTCGGTGATTCTGAAGGTGGATTGTTCACCTGCGACCTTTGAGAAGTACACATCGCTTTTTTCACCGGTGATTTCATCCACCACAATCACTTTCACGAGGTTGCTGTTGATTTTAGAGGCAGCCAGGTTGGCGTGACACACCGGGCAGTAGAACTCGACATATTCTCCGGCCTGAAATTTCACCTCCGGGTGTGAGGTGATGGTATAGTCGCCAAGGTTGGGATTCAGCATAATCAGCCCTTTGTTGTTGGACTTTTTTGAGATCACATAGAACACGACATTATCACCCACCCTGAGGTGAGCATTGCATTTGGGGCACAGAAAATTTTCTTTCATGTCAGATTGTTATTTAATGGGTTTGGGTTACAATATACGATATTTTGATTCCTTTGTCAAGCAATTTCTTTCAATAGATTGAATTTGTAAAGATATGAAAAATTGGGTCACTGATGTGTTCCGGAGTATGATTTTTTATAATTTAGCCAGCCAAAGCATTGAACCAGAAATATAACAAATGAAAAAGGAGCAAGTTATGTCAATTATTATCACAGGAAGGGATTTAACGATTGAGGATGTGGTATCGGTGGCGCGTCATCATACGCCGGTTTCACTTCATCCTGATGCGTTGGCACGTATCAAGCGTTGCCGTGCGATGTTGGAGGAGAAGATTGTTGCGAAGGAGATTATGTATGGCGTGAATACGGGTATTGGTGAGTTTTCTGAGGTTGTGTTGAACGATGACCAGGTGAAGGATTTCCAGAAGTATCTGATATACAACCATGCTGCGGGCATTGGTGATGCGATGCCGGAAGAGTGGGTGCGTGGTGCGATGCTGGGCCGGATCAACGTACATGCCCATGGCAACTCGGGATGCCGTCCTGAGATCACACTGACACTGGTTGAGATGTTAAACAAAGGGGTGACACCTTATGTGTGCAAGAAGGGGAGCGTTGGCGCCAGTGGTGACTTGGCGCCCATGTCGCAGATTGCCTTGTTGTTGATGGGTGAGGGTCATGCCTGGTACGAAGGTGAGTTTCTTGAGGGTCATGAAGCGTTGAAGCGTGCAGGCATTCCGGTCCCGGGTCTGGAGGCGCGTGATGGGTTGGCGGCGATCAATGGTTCGAATGTGCTCACGGCCATGAGTGCCTTGATGCTGTATGATACAAACCGTTGGCTGAAACAGGCTGAGATTGCCACGGCGATGTCACTGGAGGCGCTGAAAGCCAATATGCGGCCATACAATTCGAAGATTCACGAAGTGCGTGGTTTTTCAGGGGCTATCAGATCTGCCGCTGCCATCAGGAAATGTGTTGAAGGTGGTGATTTGATTGAAGGCAAAATCAAGTGCAAGGTGCAGGATGCGTATTCGATGCGGTCGACGCCACAGGTGATCGGAGCAGCCCACGATGCGGTTGCCTGGGCCAGGACACAGGTTGAGATTGAGTTAAACGGTGTGGGTGACAACCCCATCTTCTTCCCTGAGGAGAACATGCAACTTTCAGGCGCCAACTTCCAGGGAACGCCCGTAGCCGTACCCATGGATATGGTGGGCAGTGTGGTGACGATGGTCAGCGTATTGTCGGAACGGAGGATGAACCGGTTGAACAATCCTGCCCTCAGCGTTGGATTACCCGCCTTCCTCACCAAAGGAGCCGGTATGTTCAGCGGATTGATGCTGAGCCAATATACCGCCGATATGCAGATCGTAGAGCAGAGAATCCTCTCCATGCCCGCTTCCATCCAGTCGATACCGGCAGCCGCCGACCAGGAAGACTTTGTGAGCATGGGGATGAATACTGCCCTGAAAAACTTCCAAATCCTCGACAACGCATGGGGCATCCTGGGTATTGAATTTATGGCAGCCGCCCAGGCACTCGACTTCAGAGATTTCGCCTTCGGGAAAGGGGTACAGAAAGCCAAAGAGGTGATCAGGAAATATATTGAATTTCTTGATATTGACCGCCCGCTCTACCCCGATCACAACGCCATGAAAGATCTGGTACAACGGTGTGAGATCCTCCACGAGGTAGAAAACCTGGTGGGCTCACTCGGATAATCCTTCGGTCGGATTCATCAAATCTACAGCAGCTCAACCTCGATCCTTTTCCAGCTCATCGATCAGGTTGAGCTGCGTACCATAATCACCTTTGTTAAACAGTGTGAGTTGGTTCTCTGACACCATGGCGTCATCATCAAGCATCCCCTGATGCCTGTCAAGATAGAGCCCCAACGCTCTTTTTATCAGCTTGTTTGGCGTAATACCCTGCAATCTGGCACAGCGCTCCAAACGCTCTTTCTGCTTGTAAGTGAGCTTAAATGAATAGCCCTTAAACCTGTACCTGTACCTTCTGGGTGTTCTGCTTCTCGCCATGGGTAAAAGGATTTGTTGTTTGTCAGGGGGCTAAGGTATGAAAAAAGAGTATTTCATGATCAGTGGATCAGGAATAAATATTTCGCATCACCCCGAGGCACCTCTCCACTTCCTCCATGGTATTGAGTCGGCTGAATGAGAAGCGGGCATGGACGTAGTGTTCTTCCACGCTCAACCCTTCCAGCACATGTGACGGGTGATTCACGCCCGATGCGCAGGCACTTCCACCCGAGACTGCGATCCCCTCCATGTCGAGGCGGTTGACGAGCATTTCACCCACACGTTGCACAGGGAAGCCCACATTAAGTATGGTATAGAGCGAATGCTCCATGAGTGTAAGCACCTTCAAGTTATCGAACAGATTGGTCAGACCTGTCAGCATGGATTGCCTGAGAGTTTCCACGTGCGGCATTGCCTTTTCGAGGGCTTCATCAGCCAATTCAAGGGCTTTGACCATTCCTGCCACGCCGATAAGGTTTTCGGTGCCGCTGCGCATGGTCCTTTCCTGCCCACCACCGAGAATCAATGGCTTTAAGCCGGCTCCTCCCTTCACCATAAGCAGTCCGACCCCTTTCGGACCGTGGAACTTGTGCGCCGAAGCGGCAGCAAAATCGATCCCCTCAGAGAAATCGATGCGGTACTTCCCCACCGTCTGAACGGTGTCGGAAAGAAATAGGGCGTTGTGCTGTTGGCAGATGCTAGCCACCCGTTTGACAGGCAGCAACATGCCAGTCTCGTTGTTGGCATGCATTAGCACCACCAGTGTTTGCGGTTGGCCAGCCAGCAGCTCATCCAGTGCGTCAGTATCCACACGACCAAACCGGTCAAAAGGTGCATGCACCAGATCGAACGGGAAAAGCTCTCTGAGACTCTCGAGGTTCTTTAACACGGCAGGATGCTCCAGTGATGTGGTGACGATTCTTTTGATGTTGAGATCCCTGAGTGCCGAGAGCAGGATGGTTTGCAACGACTCGGTACCTCCGGAGGTGAAAAACACCTCAGCAGGCTGCAGCCCCAGCACTGAAGCGACCCGTGTTCTGCACTCTTCCAGGAAGACCTTGCTGCGCCTCCCCTCTGCATGGATAGATGCGGGATTCCCGAATACCTCCATGGCTTCGGTCATGGCTCCCTTCACCTCAGGAAGCAACGGCGTGGTGGCCGCATTGTCGAAATAGATGCTACGCTTCAACATAACTTTTCATCACCTCCATCACCTCAGCAGCCAGCGCCTCAGCACCCTCCGCAGAACACGACTCGCTGTATATTCTGATAATGGGCTCTGTGTTCGACTTTCTGAGATGAACCCATCCCTCCTGAAAATCAAGCTTTAAACCGTCTAAACTAGAAGTCTCTGCCTCAGGATACCTGTCGGCAACCGCGTCGAACAACCCCTCTATGTCATCAACAGTACCCACATCCACTTTGTTCTTCTTAATATGGTATTCGGGCAACGACTGCTTCCACTCCTGGAGCGTTCCTCCCCTCTTGGCGAGTGCAGTGAGGAACAGAGCCACTCCGGCAAGGGCATCCCTGCCATAGTGCAGCGACGGGAGTATCACACCACCGTTGCCTTCACCCCCAATCACAGCTTCCACCTGTTTCATCATCTCCACCACATGCACCTCGCCTACCGCTGAAGCATAATATTGCTGCCCGTAACGGTTGGTCACATCACGCAAAGCACGACTGGAGGAGAGGTTTGAGACCGTATTGCCCGGTGTAACCGAAAGCACGTAGTCGGCCACGGCAACCAGGGTGTTCTCCTCACCGAAAAAGGAGCCGTCGCCACACACCACAGCCAACCTGTCCACATCGGGGTCTACAGCAAACCCCACATCCGCCTTCTTCTTTTTCACCAGATCTCTGAGCTGCCCCAGGTGTTCGGGCAGCGGCTCGGGGTTGTGGGCAAACTGCCCATCGGGCTGATCGTTCAAAGGGAAGACATTGTTCACCCCCAGCTCCTTCAACAGCAAGGGCAAAGCAATACCCCCTGAAGAGTTGATGCCATCGAAGGCCACGCTGAGCTGCGCACCCCTGATCGCTTCAATGTCAACCAAGGGGTGTTGTAAAATGGCCTCTACATGCCTTTCAATACTCTGATAATCTGTAGTATAATGCCCTTTGGAACCTTCATCAGGATAGGTTTCCATTCCCTTTTCTGTGAGCAAAAGAAGCTCCCTTCCGGCAGCTTCAGAAATAAACTCTCCTTTGTGATCCAGCAGCTTTAAAGCGTTCCACTCGGCACCATTGTGTGATGCGGTGAGGATGATGCCCCCTTGGGCCTTGTGCCAGGTCACCGCCAACTCAACGGATGGAGTGGTTGAAAGACCCAGGTCTACCACATCCACACCACAAAGCTGTAAGACCCCACACACCATCCGGTTGATCGCCGGACCGCTCTTCCTGCCGTCACGCCCCACCACAACCTTCACCCTGCCATCCGGATGCTGCATCCGCAACATACGGCAGTAAGCCGTAACAAACCTGAGAATATCGGGAGGCGTCAACCCCTTACCGGGCTCACCCCCAATGGTACCACGAATACCTGATATAGACACAATCAACGTCATAATCATTAGTTTTTGGCCTACAAAAGTACTCTTTTACCTATTCGTAACAAGTTGAATTTTTTAAACCACAAAGATCACAAAGTTGGCGCAATGTACACAAAGAGGGTCTTTGTGGCCTCCGTGCAGACCTTTGTGGCCTCTGTGGTAAAAAAACAAACGTTTTCTTTGATTGCGGTTTAACTTTGGCCGTTTTCCGCAGTCAAAGAGGTATGTGAAAAACCATAAACAGAAGATGAATCATGAACGGCACAACACGGTTTTTTCTCGCAGGACTGGTAACCATGTATACGGCAGCCTTTGCCCAACAAAATCTTGCTCCGCTCACTTCGCATGTCGATGCTTTGCATCAGCGCAGTCACACAACGGCCTTCGAAGAGAACAAAGGTCAGACTCGTGACCAATATCACAATCCCCGCCCCGATGTGTTGTTCAGCGGAATGGCCGGCGGATTGGTGTATCATTTGCGTGCCGGTGGCATCAGTTACCAGCTCACAAGGTTTGAAAAGGGTGCAGAGCAGCCCGATCAGCCACGATATTCCGGACTGGCACCCGGCAATGAAAGCACTCCCTGTGAGGAGCTTACGATCTACCGTGTGGATGTACACTGGTTGAATACGCATAACACCCCTGAGGTTGTTGTTGGAGAAGCGTTACCCGGTTATAATAACTATTACAATGTTCCCGCAGGTGTTGATCCGGCAGTGCATGTGAGAACCTATGAAGAGGTGACCTTCCGCAGTGTTTGGGATGGCATTGATCTTCATTACTATATACGTAACGGGGTTTTGGAGAGCGACTGGATTTTGGAGCGTGCGGAGGATTACCGTCATATTGCTTTTGAGGTGCAGGGTGCGGATCTGAGCATTGATACAGAGGGTTACCTGTTGATGCACACACCTTTGGGAGTGATACGTGAGGGGCAACTGGCGGTATATCAGGGGGGCAAACGTTTGTCTTCGGCATGGAGGCTGGAGGGGAGCCGTGTTTCGTTTGAGGTAGAGGGGTATCTTCACGATCAGCCGCTGTTGATCGACCCGCCGGTAAAGTTGTGGATCACCTATTATGGTGGCAATGGTGGTGACGAAGGATACGCGGTGGCTGCTGATGGCGCAGGGAACGTCTATTTGGCGGGCAAATCGAATTCAACAAACAACATAGCCACTGTCGGAGCACACCAGACTGTAAAAAACGGCACCTTTGATGCCTTTCTGGTAAGATTCAACGGGCAGGGTGTACGGCAATGGGGGACTTACTACGGAGGGGCGGGAGATGATGAGGCCCGATCTGTTGCTGTGGATATGCGTGTTGAGCAAGGGGATATGTATGTGGCAGGAGGCACCACATCAACAACCCACATCGCCACGCCTGGGGCACACAGTATGACGTATCAGGGGGGTAGTTCAGATGCTTTTCTATTGAAATTCGATACAATGGGTATTCTTCAATGGGGAACATACTATGGCGGGCCGGGTGGTGATTATGGGATGTCGTGTGCTGTTGACCATGATGGCAATGTGTTTCTGGCCGGATCCACAGGTTCTGATACATTGATTGCCTCACCGGGCGCACATCAGACCGACTTTTTAGGCCCGGCTGCCTTTCTGGTTAAGTTTTCTCCGGCGGGAGTCAGGCAGTGGGGGACTTATTATGGTGGCTTGTACACTTATGGTTGGTCGTGTAGTGTTGACGGTTCGGGCAATGTGTTTCTTGCCGGAGAAACCAACTACGTTGGGGGTGAAACGATAGCCACGCGCTATGGACACCAGGAGGAGAAGGGTGCCATGTATGATGCTTTTCTGGTGAAATTCAACGGGCAGGGAGGCAGGCTGTGGGGTACATATTATGGTGGAAACGGAGTGGAGGCGGGTTATCCCTCTTGTGCCACCGATAAGAACGGAAACGTCTATCTGGCAGGACAAACAAGCTCACCAAACAACATAGCTACACCCGGATCACATCGGGATACCCTTTATGGGTCTCATGACTATTTCCTGGCAAAGTTCAATTCCGGGGGGCAGCGGCAATGGGGCACCTATTACGGTGGCTGCTGGTATTTCTACCATTATGCACCACGCTTTTGCGCTGTGAACGATCAGAACGAGGTTTTCCTGGTTGGCCGCACATCTGCCGCCACAGGCATTGCCACGCCGGATGCATATCTGGGTTCGCTTACCTCACCCACCTCACAAAGTGGCTTTATCGCACACTTCAACGGCAACGGCACCAGGTTGTGGGGCAGCTATTTTCATGCACCCTTAGGAGCCTGTGCGGTGGATGAATTTGGCAACGTTTTTTACACGGGAACCTACGGAGCATCGACGGGGTTCACTACCCCCGGAGCACATCAGACACTCCCCGGCGGCAGCGGCGATGCATACCTGGCAAAGTTCACCGTGTGTGAAGTCTATAATTCTTTCCTTATACAGCCTCATAATCAGTATGTTTCACCGGGGAACACGGCCACCTTTTCCGTAACCGCATCCCACCCTTCAGCGGGTTACAGGTGGCAGACAGATACTGGCAACGGGTTCCAGGATCTGGCAGATACGGGACAGTACCTCGGCACCTCCACCAACACCCTGCAAGTGCTGAACGTACATACAGGGAACACCAACCAGCCCTTCCGCTGCGTAATCACAGCTCCACCATGCAGCGACACTTCACAGGTAGCCGTGCTTACGGTCTCCACCGGCATAACTAAACTGCAACAGAAAAGCATTTGCTCTGTCTATCCCAATCCTGCAAAAGAACAGATCACCATCCGGCAGGCAGCCTGTACCCACGCAGCATCATGGGAGCTGTCGGATCTGGCCGGCAGAATCATCATCTCAGGGAACATCTCTTCAGAAAAAACCCACATCAACACAGCCCAACTCTCTCCCGGCACCTACCTTCTGACCATCCACAACCGCGAGATTCATGCCCGTGAAACCTTCAAAGTGGTGATAAGGTGAGAGGTGGCGGTTGGTTTTTGCACTTCTTGCCACTTGAAGCTGCAATCATCAGTATAACTTCCTGTTATCAAGATGATGATTTACAAACTACCGGCAAACTAATGGCTCATCATCAATCTGATGCCTTTGAAGACATTGGAATATGGGCAGTGATCCGGTTTTTCGATGGTGACAGCATCCTCAGCTCTTTGCATGGCTTGATCAAGGTTTCCCTTCCCTTCTGTCATATCCCTTACCCATTTCTCATTGTTCAGAAACTTTTTCGTTTTGGAATAATTCACGATGTGCTTTTTCAGCGTTCTGGTAACGGAACGAGCATCGCATGTAACGCTTTTACCCTCCTGAAAGTGTAAAAGGAACCAATACTCCAGCGAAGGTAAACTGTCACATAGAGTGACCTTGGGGTGTGCACCAAACTTCTCTTTAAATTCATTCAAGCGGTCCTTTTCGACCTGATTCTTTTCAGCCACATCAGCATCAAAAACACAAATAACATGAATATCATTCTCGATGAGGTCTTTGATCTTCTTTTCGAAACTGCTGATCGAAGTGTTTCTCTGTAGTCGTGGTTCAACTGTGCAATGGAGCCCTTTGATCCGTTTCAAGTGTTGAAAATAGAATTGCTCCGTTAGTCCTTCACCCAAAATGACAATCCCCGGTCTGGTCTTTCTGAATCCTTTTTGTCTGTTGCTCATAAGCCTGGATTATAAATTGGGGATTGCACCAAATTTGCCGTAACGGTATGCCTTCTGCAAGGATGCGATTCTGTTCACCCCTTTGAAATCGATCAGCGAGTAAAGAGCAGATCCGCCATCGGGTTGCTTCTCTGTAAACCAGATGGTATCTTTCCGCAATAGTTCTTCATCGGCAAGTAAACCGTCGTAATGCGTGGTGAACAGCAATTGTGATTTTTTTGATTCCTTCAAAAAGGTTTCAATCAAATGATGAATCAGCTTGGGATGCAGAGAGCTCTCCATCTCATCAATTGCCACAAAGCCTTCCGAAGTGAGCACCCTGTGGAAAACACCGGCAAGCCCCATCGTCCGGAGTGTTCCTGCTGATTGCAAAGCCTCAGGTAAATCGACGCTGCGCGTTGTGCCCTCCTTGTTAACCACCCTGTGCGCATATTTGGCCTCAAGGATGGGGATTGTCTTTTTTGTTTCCAATTGGGCTTTGACTTCAGCAGATATTTGATCAATCGCGAGCAATTCAGCAATCTGTTGCTCAGCGAGTTTGTGCTCAGTTCTTTTGATCAAAACATCTTCGATGTTGAAATCAGCGTAATTCAACAGAGCAACCACATATTTCCGGGCGGTTTCGTCTTGGCTGATCAGCCCTTTTGCGAAACCAGACAGTTGAGTGTCTGGCGTTACCACCGGGTGAAACCTGTTGGCAAACCATCCTGTGACATCTTCGATCTCTGGTAATCGGGCATTGACCTGTCCAAGAGCAGCAAACACAGACATGTTATTCAGGCATTTTACCTGAATCTCCTCTTTCACGGCTTTGGAGATTCCGAGTGTTTCGTTGAAACGGATCTCTGTAACCTTGTTTTTTAACTTACGCTGAAATAAAACGGTGGGACGAATGCTTTTGTATTTCAGCAGTTGTTCTGAAACCACATGCTGTTTGTTGAATTCAAGCTGATAAAGATGTTTTTGTGAACCTATGAAAAAGGCAAGCTCAAAATGGGAGTTTTCATCTTTGTCGCTTTCATTCAACAAAAATGGGTTAAAAGGCAAATGCTTATCCTTACTCGTCATAGTGGTCTCGAAAAAATCGTGTAAGAAGAGGAAGGCCTTAATAAGATTGCTTTTCCCTGAGGCATTGGCGCCATAAACCACACCAAGTTTGTTGATTCTGGTCTTCTCATTGACCTGAACCACATGGTACTCCTCCAGGTGCTTGTCGTTGGTTGCCTCAAACGAGAGGGTCACTCGCTCTTTGAAGGAGAGAAAGTTTTGAACACTAAATGAGAGTATCATAATCAGTAATTTTGCATAATTTGTGCAAATTTACAATATATAATCTGAATATTGCAAGTTTTATTTCGCAAAAAAGCGATCATCGATCATCAATGAATAGCCAAAAGCCAAAAGTGAGCAGGCGACATGGTTTGGGGAGCTTGCGAAGTCAAACCATAGTTGATCGCCACCACGCCTTGGCGTGGCCAGCACCCATCACCCCACCACAAACCACACGATCAGGTCGAAATTGTCGGGTTGGTATTGGGATTCAACGGTTTGATTTTGTTTGATGCGGGTGATGGCTTCGTGGGATCCGGTTCTGAGGCGTGCAAGGAGGTCTTTGGCCTGATGGCTCATGGTCTCTCTGGTGGTGCCGTCGGGGTGGGTTTGCTCCTCTGCCCCTTGAGCCCGGATCCACGCTTTCAGGGCTTCGACGAACGGTTCGAGTGCTTCGGGCTCCCCCTTGTCGATCGGTTCGGGTACGGATCGGTCGTGCTCTTTGTGTCTGTTGAGAGCGTCGAGCACCTCTTTGTGGTTGAGCAGCACCGGATTGCCTTCCATGTCGATGTAGATCAGATCCCAGCTTTTGTAGCCGTGGGGGATGTACCCTTGCGGTCGTGCCGGATAACCGAGTAGAGCGATGATCCCCGGTTTGGGACACACCTCATTGATGGGAACAAACCCGGTATAGACGCCGTTGGGCATAGCGGCGTACTTTTCGGTGTCGCGCATAAACTCCGTCAACAGCTCAGCACGGTACTGCTCCAGCGAGAGGTTGTTGAACCCGAGTCCCTTTTCGCTCACCTCGATGTCGTCCCAGGTGGTCTGCATCTGCTCCAGCATCCTCTTCTTGAGCCGGTTTTCAAGCTGTTCATCCTCAGCCATCTCCTTGAAAGTGTCAGAGAATTCCAGATCCACCTCCGAGCCTGCCAACCTCATGGCGGCCATCCGCTGCTCAATCCGACCTTGAAGGTCTAAGTAAG
>SKPS01000217.1 GCA_007119395.1 Lentimicrobiaceae bacterium | reverse complement strand
TACCAGGCGGGGCTGTTCATCCTGCTGTTGGCACCGGAGTTCTACCTCCCATTCAGGCTGCTGGGTGCCCATCACCATACAGGGATGGAGGGCGCCGCTGCCGCTGAATCACTTTTTGACGTCAAAGACACACCCCATACTGTTGCCAGCGGCAGCCGGAAAGAGCTGCCCGTTGAGCATTTCTCCATCACCTTTTCAGGGGTACACTACATCTACCCCGACACTGCCGTTGAGGCACTCAGCGGTGTAAACCTCCACCTCCGTAGCGGCGAGTTAACCGCACTGGTGGGCCCCAGCGGCGGGGGGAAAACTACGCTGGCAGCCCTGCTGATGGGGTTCCTGCAACCCACCCGGGGAAACATCTCCATCGGAGAGATCCCGCTGCACGAAGTAGAACATCACCATTGGCTCAGTCGCATCGCCTGGGTACCACAACACCCACACTTCTTCAACGCCTCCCTCCTCGACAACCTCCTGATGGCCAAACCTGAGGCCACCAGAGAGCAGGTGGAAGAGGCGGCACGGATGGCAGGGGCACATCCCTTTATCCAACATCTCCCGCATGGCTACGACACTGTGCTGTTCGATAACGCTGCCACCCTGAGCGGTGGCGAGAAGCAACGCCTGGCCATCACGAGAGCCTTCCTGAAAGATGCTCCCGTGCTGATCCTTGACGAGCCCACCGCCAACCTCGACCCCGAAAGTGAACACCATATTGCACAAGCCACACAAGCGCTCATCAGCAACAGAACCACACTCATTATAGCGCACCGCCTCAGAACCGTGCAGATGGCACACCAAATTGTGGTGATGGATCAGGGCATCATTGCGGAGCGGGGAACACACCAAACCTTGATGGGGAAGCAGGGTATCTACGCCCGGTTCATCCAAACGGGTCTCAACCACCAAAGCGGGAGGGTGTCATGATGCGCCGTCTCCTCCCCTACCTGCAGGACCACAAAGGTGGCTTTGCCCTGGCGGCACTGCTGGCCATGTTTACCGTACTGACAGGTGCCGGCCTGATGAGCACCTCAGGGCACCTCATCACCCGCGCTGCCGAACGGCCACTCATCACCGACCTCTTCATGGTCACCGCCATGGTCAGGTTCTTCGGCATCTCAAGGGCTGCCGTCAGGTATGCCGAAAGGGTGGTCGCCCACAACCTCACCTTCCGGATCCTCCTCACCATGCGCACCATGCTGTTCCGAACCCTGGAGAGTCAACCCCTGAAGGTGTTTATGTCTCGTCGCCCCGGTGAGCTACTCGCTGCCATCCACCACCATATCGACACACTCCAACATGTCTACCTGCGAATCATCACCCCTGTAGTGGCCGCCATCCTCTTTTGCGTCATCACCACGGTGATACTCACTTTTGTGAATCCGGTGCTGGCGTGGGCTACCTTCAGTCTGTTGGTACTGCACGGTGTCACCGTGCCCGCACTGGCGATGCGTTTGGCGCGGGGCAGAGGCAGAACAGAGGTGCGCACCAAAGCGAACCTCACCACCTGGATGACAGACCAGTTACAGGGGCTCCACGAAACCAAATGGATGGGCACCTCAGCAAAGACTGTCGAACAGTACGATGCGCTGCAGCGCACCCTCGACAATGAGCAGCGCCACAACAGCGGTGATGCCGGACTGCTGGAGGGTCTAAACACCCTGATCCCACTCCTCTCGATGCTCACCATCCTGGCGCTTTCGATCCCCTGGGTGATGGGGGGCATGCTGAACCCCATCGTGCTGGCAGCCATCACCTTTGGCGTACTGGCCAGCTTCGAGGCGGTGCAGAGCCTGGGGAACGCTTTCCTGCAATGGGAGGGTTACGCCGAGGCCTCAGCAGGAATTGCAAAGATCACAGGCAGCCATGAACCATCCACCACCGAAGCACCACAGCCATTGCCACTCACTTTGCAAACCTTCTCGTTCCAAAATGTAAACTTCTCCTACATTGAAGAGCATATCACATTGAAAAACATAAGCTTCACCCTTAAGCCAGGTCAGCGCACCGCCATCGTAGGTGCCAGCGGATGTGGCAAAAGTACGGTGGCCAATCTTTTGCTGGCCTTTTACCAACCCGACAACGGAGGGATCACCTACGGTGAGCACCCTATCCACTCCTACCCTACTGAGGAGTATCGCGGACTGTTTGGCGTGGTCTCACAAGACAGCCATGTCTTCAACCGTACCATCCGGGAAAACCTGCTGATCGCCAAACCAGATGCCAGCGACGATGTGCTGCGGCAAAGTCTTGACAGAGCAGGGATTGGTAGGCTTGCCAACCACCTTGACCTGGAGCCCGGCAACCTGGGTATGCAGCTCTCAGGAGGGGAAAGGCAGCGGCTGCTGCTGGCAAGAGCCCTGCTCAGAGACACCCCGGTATGGGTGTTCGACGAAGCCACTGCCCACCTCGACATCACCACAGAACGAAACATTCTGGAAACCATCTTCCAACTATCGAAAAATCGCACCCTGCTGATGATCACACACCGTCTTGTGAACATGGAAAAGATGGACCAGATACTGGTGATGGACAAAGGAACGATCACCGAAACCGGCACCCATTCATCTCTTATGCAAGCCAACGGAACCTATGCTGCTCTCTATAGCAGACAGATGGAGGTGATCACAACCACTCCCGATATGTAAGTTCAGGGAGCAAGTATATTGCTCAGGCGTTTTTATCCTCAGAAGATTCTCTAACCGTTTCAGAAAGCAATGAGCGATCAGGCCGGTGTTTTAACATGGGGCTGAATAAAACGAACAGACAGCCTATTAAAGAAATAGCAAAGCCATAACCAAAAAAATCAACCAGATGGTGCCATTCAAGCTGAACATCGGGTCTCCTGAGAACACGGAGTATAAGGTAAACGGCCGGCAGGCTCGTGATCAACAACACAGTCACTTCAAAGGCTTTGATCAGTTTTCCTGAAATGGCTCTCAGGTGGATGATCCTTTGTATTGCCAGAAAAGCAAACAGTAGCGGGATGAGGAGAAGCAAACCGGCTTGCCACATCCCGAACTTTAATCCTATCGAAACCAGCTTAAAGCCGCTAAAGCTTCCCAAAAAACCGGCACTCATCCAGGGCAGAAAAAAACCAACGACAGCCATGATGCAGACAGATGCATATACGAGCTGATAAACAGAGAGTTGTTTAGGGGTATATGCTGTAATTGATTTCCTGTTTTTCATAGAGTGAAATGTACAATGGTAATCTTGCCAGCCAAACTTTGAATGAAGGCTTGTTCGATCTCCTCGGTTTGTGTTGTCATACTCAAACCGATTTCAAAGCAAAGACGATCATTAAGACAAAGCATGAGTATGCTGGCTGGGCTCCTTATTAATTGTCTTTTACGCAGCGAACAGCAAGCCCCATCTCTTTGTCGCTGTTAAATCTGTATACCCTGTTAAGACTATAAAGCAAAACACGGTAAAAAGCGTAATCAGCATTGTTCTCTGTAGCACTCCACCAGTAGCCATAACTTCCAATATCACGAAATCTCTCATCGGCATGATACCCTCCCGGAAGGGCTGTGAAGCCACTTTCATTGGATGCATCGGTATTGGGGCTCTCCCAATGAGTCGTGCCCGTTGCTTTCAGTTTGCCTCCAGCTTCATTTTCACCCCCTAAATAATCAGTCAATTGAGTCCATTCTTCATCGCTTGGCAGATGCCATCCGGGGGGGCATACACCTTGAACCCCACTTGGGTTGGTGCTGCTGCTTGCCGAACTATTCATAGCTGCCGGCCAGTTGTACAAAACACCATAGGTTTGGTAATTGTCTGTTGCCTTTGCTGCAGCAGTATCGGTGCCATCATATCCGTACACATAATAATACGGAGTAGTAAAAGAGCCGGTGGTTTCTTCTGCCACACTGGGTAAGTAAGCAAGATTTTCTGCCATCCATACCTGGTTGCCAATTTGAATGGTTTTGTAGGTATTACCATCTCTTGGATCTGTCATAGAGCCAAAATCGTGGTCTCCAAAATCAACGGGCTCATTGGGCTTGGCACTGGTGACTCCAAAACTTACTTCTGTGTTGTCGGACAATAAGGCCACACCTCCAATCAGCCCCTCTTCTTTGGTATGAAATGTTCTTAGACTGATCAGGTTGGGTATGTTGTGTTCGATCAATTCGGCCTCTATAACGGTTGAGCCTCCAACCTGGCTGACGGATACCACTTGCTTTCTTTCAGTTCTGCCATTAAAGCTGGCGGTAAAAACATCACCCACTTTGGCATCGTACCGCATAATCACTTGCTCCGGGTCCTGAAGCGAAGATTTGCCTGTTCCCTCTCCGGTGCCTAAGAATGATACGCCATCCTCTGTAAACTTTAATCCTACGTTGACTTCAAATTGATTTCCGTAGGAGCTGATCAGCTCCGGGTGCCTGTTGAGCAGCACGTTTGCCATTTCACCCAGCAAAGGGTTTTCAATGGTCACCTTGCCCCTTACATTTGATCTTTCACCATCGGTGCTGACGATCATAATGGTATCGAGATCAACACCTCCTAATGGCTCATCAAAGTCAACCGTGAATGTATTCCCTTTTTCACCCAGTTGGGTAAGTGACCCGTGCAAGTTTAACCCGGGGTCATGACCACCGTTGTCGTCGTCTTTGTCCTCCTTTTCACATCCAAGAATAAATACAGATGTTGAGGTCAACAAGAAGAGACCTGCAAAAATAAAAAATAAGTTTGTTTTTTTCATAAATAATTTGATTGTTTGGATCTTTCTGTTATAGTGTATATTCCTTGATTCAACTACCGACCCAAACTCAACGCCACCAAGGCTGAATCTATCGCAGCAAATATATGAAAAACCAGGGGTATTGCCAAATGTTAGGATTAAAAGCCCCGTTACCAACGTTTTGTGATTCATTTCAGTTATTCGACGATGTTCCCCTCAAAAAATCGTTCTCCGAAAAATCCTTTACTTTGCGGCATATATACCCTTATCATGAAGAGAGTATGGCCATGGGTGCTTGGTGTGCTGTCGCTGTTGTTACTTTCAACGGGGTGTACCCGTGAGCACCCTGGTCTGATCCACGACACCGGCACCTTGCCGGTGATGCGGATAGAGATCGATGAGCGGTATCTCTGGTC
>SKPS01000269.1 GCA_007119395.1 Lentimicrobiaceae bacterium | reverse complement strand
TCAGTTCCTGTGTTCGAAATACGCCTTGACCTGGGCAGGCAGGTGATTCCCGACGAAGACTTCAACAACAACCTTGACTCGCTGGCAATGGGGTTTGCCGCTATTTTCGGCGACAGGTCGACGGAGGAGTACCGAAACCTATTGCTAGCAGCACGCGCAGAAAACAACAGGTATCTTCTCATCAAGCGAAGGGTAAACTATGATGAGATGACACAGGTAAGGGAGCTCCCGTTGTTGCGCAGAGGTCGCTTCAGGGGAGGGCTGATCGCTGAACCAAGAAATATCCGTATCATGCCATACCGCAACCTGGCTTTCAGAACGATTGGTTGGGACAGGGAAGGCACAGAGAATGATGTGGGCCTGGAAGGTGCTTACAGCAAAGAGCTTAGCGGTGTTGATGGCGTACAACTGGTAAAGCAACTCCCAAACGGCATCTGGCGACCGGTTACCGCTTCTTATCTGATAGAGCCACAGCATGGGATGGATGTTCACACCACCATCGACATGTATATTCAGGACGTTGCTTCCAATGCATTGTTACAACAGCTGCAAAAATCACAAGCCTACCAGGGGTGTGTAATTGTTATGGAGGTTGCCACCGGGCACATCAAAGCCATCGCCAACCTCAGACGTCATGGTTCAGACACTACCTATTCGGAGGTCTACAACCAAGCGATCGCAGGAACCTATGAACCAGGGTCCACTTTCAAGCTGGCCACGCTCATGGCTGCCCTCGAAGATGGTTATGTTAAACTCGATGACACAGTAGATATTGGCAATGCATCTCACAATTTTTACGGCTATGAGATGCGTGATGTCTCAAGAAGGGTACAAGGGCATATCACCATTGAAAGAGCGTTTGAGCTATCATCCAACGTAGGGATCGCAAAAACCATCGATGCGGTATACAGGGGCAGGGCTGACCGGTTCATCGACCGTTTGCAGAGTATGCGATTTGGCATGCCCCTTGGGCTCGAAATAACCGGTGAAGGGAGACCCTCTCTGAAAACCCCTCAGGACCCCACTTGGTCAGTGCTCTCGCTACCATGGATGTCAATCGGCTATGAGCTGACCACAACCCCGATCCAATTGCTTACCTTTTACAATGCTGTGGCCAACAACGGGAAAATGATGAAGCCCATGTTCGTGACCCATATAACCAGTACCGGGAGAACGGCAAAGGAGTTTCAGCCTCAGGTATTACAAGAAAGAATTGCTTCACCGGGCACTATCACCACGGCAAGGAATCTCCTTGAAAGAGTAGTTGATTATGGTACAGCCTCGGGCATCAGGAGCAACATCTACAAGATTGCCGGAAAAACGGGCACGGCCAAAATTGCCTACGGTGACCAGGGGTATAGTTCCGATCGCTATACAGCAAGTTTTGTAGGGTATTTTCCTGCTGACATGCCAAGATATTCATGTATTGTGGTGATACAGGAGCCACAGGGTGCTTATTATGGAGGGCAGGTTGCAGCGCCGGTGTTTAAAATGATATCCGACAAGTTGTATGCCACCATGGATGACCACCGGCATGCGGCTTCGTTCGCCTTCAACACCTTCACCTTCCCACAGCCGGGCAATGGTTTGGCTGACGAGAAAAGAATGGTTCTCAGCAGACTGGGAATCAATGTTGCGGATTCAGCAGAGGGGTCTTTATGGGCTTCCACCACACAGGTGCAGGAGGCGATCAGGTTATCGCCAATGCAGCTTGAACAGGGTGTGGTTCCCGACCTCAGGGGGATGCACCTGAGGGAAGTGATCTACCTGCTCGAACCACAAGGGATGAAGGTACTACACCGTGGCCGGGGGAGGGTGGTCTCGCAATCCGTTACTCCCGGCACGGCCATCACGCCCGGCAGGGAAATCAGGATACAACTTGAAATGTAAAGAAAGAGATATGACAAAGATACTATCCGGACTGATCACTTCATTGACGCGCCCCAATGTGCTGGGTCCTGTTGATATTGCCATAGGCCATATCACGGTGAACTCGAAGCAGGTGGTTGCCGGGAGTTGCTTTGTAGCGATCAGAGGGACACAAACCGATGGGCATCAATTCATAGGCGAAGCGATCAAGGGGGGAGCTGCTGCCGTTGTCTGCGAAACGCTCCCTGAAATCATCACGCCGGGTGTCACCTGGGTGCAGGTAACCGACTCTGCCGTGGCCCTGGGTGCGCTCGCCGCCGAATGGCATGGCAACCCTTCCAACGAACTGATGTTGATCGGGGTAACCGGAACCAACGGTAAAACAACGATCGCAACACTCCTATACGAACTGTTCACCAAAATGGGGTATCGCTGTGGACTTATCTCCACCATTAAATACTCCAATGGCTTTGAAGAGTATCCTGCTACACACACCACCCCTGATGCTCTAAGGTTGCAGCAGCTGTTCCGTGAAATGGCTGACAATGGTTGCGACTACTGCTTTATGGAGGTGAGCTCACATGCCGTGGCACAAAAACGTATTGCTGGCACCACTTTCAGCGGAGGCATTTTTACCAATCTAACACATGATCACCTCGACTACCATCAAACCTTTGATCACTACCTGAAGGCCAAACAGGATTTCTTCAGCATGCTGCCGGCCAAAGCATTTGCGCTCACCTCGAAAGATGACCGCAATGGGTTGGTGATGGTGCAGAAATGCCGCGCCAGAATCTATACATACAGTGTGCGCTCTGTGGCCGATTTCCATGGCAAGCTCATTGAAAACACTTTCGATGGCATGCAAATGGAGTTTCGTGGGCAGTCGGTTTGGCTACGTCTGACAGGAGCCTTCAACGCGGCCAACATAACCGCTATCTATGCAGCTGCCACCATCCTGCAGGTTGACGAAGATGAGCTGTTGCGTTATTTGAGCACCCTTGAGCCTGTAGAAGGGCGGTTTCAACAGTACCGTGGAGAGCAGGGCATCACAGCATTGGTTGACTATGCACATACCCCTGACGCTTTAAGGAATGTGCTGGAAACCATTACTGAAGTAAACCAGGGAGAAGCGATGGTGATCACCGTAGTGGGTGCAGGTGGTGACCGGGACCCCTATAAAAGGCCTTTGATGGCTTCCATTGCAGCCTCAATGAGCGACAAAGTGATTCTGACATCCGACAATCCCCGGACAGAAGATCCGGCAAAAATTCTCGAAGAGATGCAAAAGGGGCTTGAAGGGGATGCACTGCATAAGGCCATTACAGTTGCAGACAGAAAGGAGGCCATCAAAACCGCAGTGATGCTGGCACCACCCAATGCCATCATCCTCATCGCCGGAAAAGGGCACGAAAAATACCAGGAAATCAACGGAGTAAAACACCCTTTTGATGACCTGGAAGTGGTGAAATATTGTCTGAAAAAGATCAAACAAACTGGATAAACGAGGAAAAGAAAACATATGCTATACCATCTCTTTACCTATTTAGACAGCGCTTTTAATATTCCCGGGGCGGGCATGTTCAACTTCATCTCGTTTCGTGCGGCCATGGCTGTGATCACCTCGCTGGTGATCTCAATGGTATTGGGTCGCAGAATCATCGATTTTCTGCGTCGCAAACAGGTGGGCGAAACAGTGCGAGACCTTGGGCTGGAGGGGCAGATGCAAAAACAGGGCACACCCACCATGGGGGGCATTATCATTCTGGCCGCAATCATCATACCTACACTATTGTTCGCAAAACTCAACAATATTTACATTATCCTGATCCTGGCGGCCACTGTTTGGCTGGGATTAATGGGATTTCTTGATGACTATATCAAAGTATTCAAAAAGAACAAACAAGGACTAGCGGGCAAGTTCAAGGTGGTTGGCCAGTTGGTGCTGGGCATTGCTGTGGGTGCGACCATGTATTTCTCAAACCAGATTGTGATCCGGGAAAAGGTAACGGATCACGCTCAATTGGTGGCCGATGAAGGGGAGAATCAGCGCATGCAGGCAAGTCGCTACTTTATGCCTGAGGAGGTGAAATCGACCAAGACCACCATTCCGTTTGTGAAGAACAATGAGTTTGACTACGCTGTATTGTTGAAGTGGATCGGGCCTGATTATAAGCGATGGGCTTGGCTGGTTTTTATCCCCATTGTGGTGTTCATTGTGATTGCTGTCTCTAATGGTGCAAACATGACGGATGGGCTGGACGGGCTTGCAACCGGGACTTCCGCCATCTCGGCGGCAACGCTCGGTATACTCGCCTGGGTCTCTGGCAACTTCATTTTCGCCAACTACCTAAATATAATGTATCTGCCCAATACAGGCGAGCTTACCATATTCATCAGCGCCTTCGTGGGGGCATGTATCGGGTTCCTCTGGTACAACTCCTACCCGGCACAGGTATTTATGGGCGATACAGGAAGCCTGGCAATTGGAGGCATTATCGCGGTGTTGGCGGTGATGCTGCGGAAAGAGCTGTTGCTGCCGGTCCTGTGTGGCGTATTCCTGATTGAAAACCTCTCTGTGATGATCCAGGTATTCTGGTTTAAATACACCCGTATCCGATTTGGTGTAGGACGCAGGGTGCTGCTAATGGCTCCATTGCATCATCATTACCAAAAGAAGGGGTACCATGAAGCAAAAATCGTGATGAGGTTCATCATTGTAAGCATCATGCTGGCCGTATTTGCAGTGGTAACTTTAAAAATAAGATAACAGGTGAAAAAACGACTGGTCATATTGGGCGGAGGCGAAAGCGGAACAGGCACGGCAGTGCTTGGTGTTCAGCATGGCTATGATGTGTTTTTAAGTGACGGTGGCACCCTGAAGGAGGAGTACCGGTTGATGTTAAACCATCACCAGGTACCGTTTGAGGAGGGTGGTCACACACAGGCATCTGTTCTGATGGCAGATGAAGTGGTAAAGAGCCCGGGAATCCCTGATGACACACTTTTGGTAAAGGAGCTGAATCTAAAAGGCATACCGGTCATCAGCGAAATAGAATTCGCCGCACGCTTTACCGATGCCAAGATGATTTGCGTTACAGGAAGCAATGGGAAAACCACTACCACCCTGTTGCTATATCATATCTTAAAGCAAGCCGGACTGAATGTTGGGTTGGCCGGCAACGTAGGAAAAAGCTTTGCATATCAGGTAGCCACCAGCCACTACGACTATTATGTTCTGGAGAT
>SKPS01000236.1 GCA_007119395.1 Lentimicrobiaceae bacterium | reverse complement strand
TCACTGATATAGAGCTCATGGTCGTCAATCAGCTCTTCCTGTTTCAGCAATTGGTTATATTGCTGGTCGGTAAGCTTATAGGGCTCCGTCATCAACACGCTCTCCAGCAGCTTTAACTGTTTGATTACGGCAAGCGTACAACTGTCAAAGCGCTCTTTGATGGCATGCAGATCCTCCACTTTTCTCTGGTTCATGGCCTGGATATTTTTTTTTCTTTGATCATCATTATCTACAAAAACCTCATTTATTTGTTCAATGCCCTGAAGGCGAATCTCTTCTCAAGGCGCACCTAATCTTTTGGGTTTTGCTCAGCGCCGTCCTCATCATGGTTGTGGCTGATCTCTGCGATTTTCTTTTCAACCCGTTTCCGTTTCTTTTTGTGTTTGATGACCACCGCCTCCAGGTAGAAGATGATGAGCTCAGCCACATTGGTTAACAGGTCCCCTATTCGTTCAAGGCGGTACAACACCTGAAACAGCCGCAACAGCTCACTGCTGTCGGTGGTTCCATCACTTGTGTCTCTTAATTGTTCCAGAATATTTTGGGTTGAACGTTTGAATGTCTTGTTCAGGAACTTATCTCTTTTAAAGACAGTACGCGCCAGATCGGTGTCCTGGTCATTGAGTGAGTTGATGATGTCATCAAACATCTGTTCCGATTCGGAGTACATCGCTTCTGTTTCGAGTTGTGCGAGTGTCTCGGGATTAAACGGAACCTCTTTGTCGAGCAGCACCCTGGCGATGCCCTCTACATGGTCTGCGAGCCGTTCCAGTTCAGAAACCGCTTTAAAGACGGCCAGGATAAAGCGCAGCTCAGTGGCGACCGGCTGGTGCAGCGCGATTACTTGTTCACAAGCTTTCTCAATAGTGAGTTCCAACTCGTTCACCCTAAGCTCATAGCGCAATATGTCGCTGGCAAGTCGGGTATCGTGTTGCATCAAAGCGTTGCAACTGCGCTTTAACTGTTCCTTTACCAGCTCCATCATCCCTACCGTGAGCTCTTTGATGTTTTCTAATTCTTTCTCTATTGCTGTCATCTCGTTATGCGTTAGTGAATCGCCGGAAAAATTCTTTGCAACCGTTTGCGACAACGATTAACCGAATTTTCCACTGATATAGTTTTCAGTCTGTTCGTTGCTTGGGTTGGTAAAGATCTTTTTTGTTTCATCAAACTCCACCAGGTTTCCTACATAGAAGAAAGCGGTATAGTCGCTTACTCTGGCGGCTTGTTGCATATTGTGTGTCACGATGGCGATGGCATATTTTGTTTTAAGGTCATGGATGAGCTCTTCAATTTTTGCTGACGAGAGAGGATCGAGGGAGCTGGTGGGTTCATCCATGAGCAGCACTTCGGGTTCAATGGCGAGGGCACGTGCAATGGAGAGCCGCTGTTGCTGTCCGCCGGAGAGGCTCCCCCCCGGGGTGTTCAAGCGGTCTTTCACTTCGTTCCAGAGCGCTGCCTGCTGCAGTGCTTTTTCGCACACCTCGTCCAACAGCTTACGGTCTCTGATTCCAACCAGTTTCAGTCCGGCCACCACATTGTTATAGATCGACATAGTGGGGAAAGGGGTGGGTTTCTGAAACACCATTCCGATTTTCCTCCGGATGGTGACCGGGTTCACTTTCGGGGCATAGATATCCAATCCATCGAGCAACACCTCCCCTGTCACCACCGCTTCACGTGTGAGGTCATGCATTCTGTTTAACGCCCTGAGGAAGGTGGTCTTCCCGCACCCCGAAGGGCCGATAAAGGCAGTAACCTTTTCGTTATAAACGGGCAGGGAGACATTCTTTACTCCAACGGTTTTACCATACATCACGGAAAGGTTTTTCGTTTCCATCCTTACGTCATGCGGGTGAACCCCTTCACCACCGGCGATGGCCGAGGTTGAGGTTTTTTCCGTGGGCTCTTTTTTGTTTTTTTTGATGTTTGTGATGAAGTTCATCGTGATCAGCTATTTTTTTTACGTGTTAACAATCGTGCTGCAACAAAGAGAATGATAACAAAGGTAAGCAGAACAATCCCTGCGGCCCATCCCATGGTGTGCCACTCTTTGTAGGGGCTGATGGCGAGGCTGTAGAGTCGTTGTGGCAGTGTGTCAACCGGTCCCCAGATCATGCCTGTCCAGTTTCGTGGCATATAGTTGTTTCCGAAGGAGGTAAACACGAGTGGAGCGGCTTCGCCTGCAGCTCTGGCGAAGGCGATGAGCACTCCGGTTACGAGTCCTGTTTTGGCGGCGGGCATCACGGTAGAGAGCACCACTCTCCACCGGGGCAGCCCGATGGCAAGGCCTGCTTCTCTGATTGCCCATGGTATGGCCATCAGGGCACTTTCAGTAGTACGCGCCACAATGGGTATCATCACAAACGCCAACGCCACCCCACCAGCAAGCCCCGAGAAGGTGCCCATAGGCTTCACCACCAGTACGAAAGCCAACATCCCTTTCAGGATGGCAGGCATACCGTTCAAGGTGTCGTTCATGATGCGTAAAACAGGATTCAGCTTGTGGTCAGGGTATTCAGAGAGCATAATGCCTGCACCAATCCCGATCGGCACGGCAATGATCAGCGCCATAAAGTCCACTACAATGGTGCCCAGCATGGTGTGCATTAAACCGGTGGGCCTCCCCTGCATGGCACGGGCCGGCGATCCCAGCTCCTGGGTGAAAAAATCAATGCTCAGGGCGTTGAAACCGTTGATCACAACATAGCCGATGATGATCAACAACGGGGTCATCACCACCACGGTGCTCAACACCAACAGGCCAAACATGATCCTGTCGTTAATGCGTCGTCTGTTTATCGATTTGGTTCCTTGAATCATAACATTTTATTCTTTCTTCGCGTGTTCTATCGGTATGTATACATGTGTATTGATCAGAGATTTTTGTTACAGGATCTTTCCACCGGTGATGGAGATTTTTCGGGTGATATATGCTGCCAGCAGGTTCACTGCCAGCGAGATGATAAAGAGTATAAATCCTATTGCCATCAGGCTTGAGAGGTGCAGGTTACCTACCGCTTCACGGAATTCATTGATGATCACTGAGGGCATGGTTGCTGCGGGGCCGAAGATAGAGAAGGGGAAGGTGTTTTTGTTACCGATAAGCATGGCCACGGCCATGGTTTCACCGATGGCTCTTCCGAGTGCGAGAATGGCACCTGCCATAATGCCACCTCTGGCGTAGGGTATCACGGCCATTCTGATCACTTCCCATCGTGTGGCACCCAATCCATAAGCGGCTTCGCGCTGCTCTTTTGGCACCTGACGCATCGCATCTTTGGCCAAAGCGGTGATAAACGGAATAATCATCAGTGCCAGAATAATGGTGGCGGTGGTCATACCGTAGCCAATCGGATTGCCCAGGATGGGCTCCAGCGCCGGTGCATTCTCCGACGACCATGACCACAGCGGCATGTACACCTTTTCGCGCATCCAGGGAGCAAACACAAAGATGCCCCAGATGCCCACCACCACACTGGGGATGGCCGCAATCAGGTTCACCAGGTTCTCAATGACACCCCCAATCCAACGGGGTGCATACTCGGCCAGAAAAATGGCAATGGCCAAAGCGGGAAAGAAAGCGATCGCCAAAGCGAACACACTGGTTACCACCGTTCCGAAAATAAAAGGCAACGCTCCAAAGGTGAGCGTCACACCGGGATCCCAGGTGCTGCCACGCATAAAACCAAAGAAACCAAACTCTTTAAACGAGAGACTCCCCTCCTGGTATAATACCAACGCCATTCCCAAAGCAAGCAAGATAATACTGAGCCCCAGAAAGAACGCCACCACCAGAAAAATCCTGTCGCCGAGCCAGCGATAGATCGCCTTGAGCGGGATCGAAGAGATGTTGCGGGAAGCTTTCTGATTTTTGTTGTCCATGATCACTGTTTGTGTAGTTTCCACCTTTAAAAAAGGATGGAAGGGATGCCTCCCGTTCCATCCTTACAACAGATAATTACTATGAACTAAAGCAGGTTGTGGTCCTTGAGCAGTGCTTCACCAATCTTTTCACCCTGCCATTTGATCTGCTTGATCATGGCAACAGCGCGGTCAACGGCAGCCTGTGGCAGGCGGGCATAACCGAGGTCTTCGGAAAGCTTCTGTCCGTCAGTGATGGCCCAGATGGTAAACTCAACGAGATCAAGCGCCTCATCACGGTTGCTGATGGCGTTGTTTTTATCAAGGTTTTCGTGGATCAACATCCAGGCAAAACCGGCGATGGGATAACCCTGCGGTGCAGGTGTGTTTGTGAAGAGGATACGTGTATCTTCCGGCAGGTCAATGTTGGCAGCCTCAGAGGTGGCAGCAAAGCTGGGCACGATGGTGTTGCCTGATGAGTTGATGATTGAAGCGTACGACATGTTGTTGATGAGAGCGTAGGCAAAGCTGTTGTATCCGATGGCACCCGGACTGTTCATTACAGCGCCGGCTACACCTTCGTTGCCATTGCCACCAACACCTACCGGCCAGCTCACACTGGTACCATATCCAACACGCTCGCCCCACTCAGGAGAGATACGGGTCAGGTAGCTGGTCCAGATATTGGTTGTACCCGATCCGTCGCTACGGTGAACTACGGTGATAGGCAATGAAGGGAAGTTTACTCCCGGATTCAGCTCAGCAATTCTGGGGTTGTTCCAGTTGGTGATACGACCCATGTAGATGTCTACCAGCAATTCGCCGGTGAAAATCAATCCCTTCCCGATGCCGGGCAGGTTATAGGTAGCCACTACATCGGCCAGCGTAATCGGCAGGTTGAAAGCTTTACCACCTGTTGACTGCTGAATCTCAGCCATCACTTCGTCGTTAAGGAACGCTTCGGTCATACCAAACATAATGGTCTGCTCGCCAAACTGACGAATTCCACCACCCGAACCGATTGACTGATAGTTAAGGGTTACACGACCATTTGTGTGGTCCCGGTACTCATCCGCCATCGCGGTTACCAATGGAGCAGGAAAGGATGCGCCTGCACCAATCAGGTCTACGTCAGGACGGTCATCTTCGGATGTAGCTGTACCACCACCACAAGATGCGAAAAATACTACCATGCCCGAAATCAGGAGCATGATGACTGATTTAATCATTGTGTTGTTCTTCATTTTTTTATACATTTTTTT
>SKPS01000215.1 GCA_007119395.1 Lentimicrobiaceae bacterium | reverse complement strand
TATGTAATTTAGCCTCCTGTTAACATTAATTCTCTGTTTACACCATGAAGTCATATCATGAGCTTTACCAGATGTTCATAAGTAAGTTGGAGGAGGAGCATTTCAATTCAGCGCCCACATCGTTGTACGGTCCGATCGATTACATTATGTCCATTGGAGGGAAGCGCCTCAGGCCGTTGTTGGTACTGATGGGTGCCCAGCTGTTTGGTCGTGCTCCAGAGGAGTCGTTGGATGCTGCGATGGGCATTGAGGTGTTCCACAATTTCACGTTGGTCCACGACGACATCATGGACCATTCTCCTATCCGAAGGGGGAAGCCCACTGTGCACACGCGCTGGAATACCAGTACAGCGATTCTTGCCGGTGACACCATGATGGTGATGGCCTACGACTATTTCCTCAGGTTACAATCGAACAATGTGATGGAGATTATCCGCACCTTCAACACGGTGGCCCGTGAGGTGTGTGAGGGGCAGCAGTACGATATGGATTTTGAGTTGCGTAGTGAGGTGACCATTGAGGAGTATATGGAGATGATCAGGCTAAAGACAGCCGTATTGATGGCGGCTGCTCTCAAGGTGGGGGCATTGCTGGCCGGAGCATCCACAACCAACATGGATTTACTATATCGTTTCGGTGAAAAACTAGGACTGGCCTTTCAACTGCAGGATGATCTGCTGGATGTGTACGGTGATACGGAGAAGTTCGGCAAGCAAACCGGCAACGACATCAAAACAAACAAGAAGACATATTTGCTGGTCAAGTGTTTACAGGATGCTTCTCCGGAAGACAAGGAGGCGATTGCCCAATGGCTGATGCGCAATGACGATCCTGACGGGAAGATTGAGGCCATCACCACCATATATAACAAGTATGATATTCAGGGTCAGGTAGAAGCTGCCATTAACCAACTGAACCACGAGGCGGCGGCTTTATTGGCACAAATTGATGCGCCGGAAGAGAACAAACAGCCGTTGCATGAGATCAGTCGATCGTTGATGGGTCGGGCTTCATAATCATCTCTTGACCAGTCGAACCGTTTGCGAGGTGTCATCGGAGGTGAGTCTCACAATATATACGCCTGCTTTCAGGGCATGAAGCGGGATTTGTTCCTGATGGCTTCCGGCAGGGTAGGGTGTGGGCTTGCCGGTCACCACCCGTTTCCCATCAACAGAATACACATCCACCACCACATTTGCGTGTTGGGTGAGGTTGAAGTGTACTGTGGCCATGTCGGTGGCGGGGTTAGGGTGTATTTCCTGCGATGTAAGGAATGATGCCGGTGCAGAGATGCCGGAAACCAGATCTGAGACGAGGATGGATCTTATGGAGTCCAGTGGCGCCCCTGCTGCATAGTGCACCTCTTTGATCATCCTCATAAGGGGTATCCGTGAGGCGGGATCCACCCAAAGGTATTCCACTGCCTCGACCGTTTGCACGCCCACCCCTCCGGTGTACTCATTTTCCAGGGTGCTCTCTATTTTGATCCGAAGAACATCCTGGTGGTCACCTGTAGGGAGCCTTAGGGTGCCATAAGCGTCACCGTTGGCAGAATAGTCCAACGTACGGGTGAGCTCCAGAGCCCCTACGGTGGCAGTGTCTTCATAGTAGCCTGTAACACTGGTGCCAAAGGTGAAGGGGTAGGTGTACAGTACCGGGGGAGGAAGATACCTGATTTTCATCATAACAGAAGCTTCACCCAGCCGCTCCAGGTTGGTGCCGGTTCCTTTGTAATAAACGAAAGTGCCTACCGCCTGCTTACTCTCATAGGCTACCGTGGCCTGGGGAAAATCGGTGGCATAGGGAGTGGCTGCCGGACTCATGTAGTTCTCAATCACCGGGTTATAAATGATTTCTATGCCGGAAAAATCCCAGGTAACACCGGCACCCGCATCACCGGGCTCAATCTGGGTGTTTACTGGATTGTACTTCCACTGATCACCCGGCTGCGGGTTGAAGGCCGACGTTAAAGTGGGCTGCCCATAGACATAGGCAAAGGATGCTAACATGAACATCAGAGCAAAGATCTTTTTCATCTTGATGGTTTTTTTTGGGGTTGGATGATACTAAAACTGTTTTTGCGGCATAAAATTAATATGTTTTTTTATGAAAGTCAATACTTTTAATAGTTTTTGACATCATCTTATGCCACACTTTATGTCTTGTGACAGATTCAAAGGGGGCAAACAGGCAGCATGTGCCAGTCACCGGCCATAAAGGATATGTGGATTGTGCAGAGCGATCAGCCATCCAATGCATCCAGCTTCAGATACAGGTCTGTGATTTTTTTGTCGAGTTCCTGGTATTGAGAGAAGATCTCTTCACCAAAGTTGCCGGTATTGTCAATGGATTCAGGGTTTGAGAGTTTTTCTTCCAGTTGACTCTTCTCTGTTTCCAGACAGGCAATCTCCTTTTCAAGCTTTTTGATGGCTGTCTCTTTTTTACGCCGTTGTCGTTCCTCCTCTTTGCGTTGTTCGTAACGCTGTTTGTTTTCACTCACCTCTTGCTGCCCTTTCTCTTGTTGCTGGTTTTTGATCTGTTCCAGCTCTTTGAGGTGTTCGATATTTCTTGCAGCGAGGAAGTCATAGACATCACCAATGTGTTGGCGGATGCCACGGTTTTTAAACTCAAACACTCTAGAGGTGAGGCCTTGGAGGAAATCCCTGTCGTGCGATACCACGATCAGTGTTCCGTCGAAGTGGATCAGGGCGTTCTTAAGGATGTCTTTCGAGCGCATATCGAGGTGATTGGTAGGCTCATCCAGCACGAGCAGGTTGACCGGGGTAAGGAGCAGTCGAGCCAGGGCCAGCCTGGTCTTTTCACCTCCTGACAGCACTTTGACCTTTTTGTACACGTCGTCACCTACAAAGAGGAACCCTCCGAGAATCGTACGCAGTCTGGTGCGCACTTCGGATGTGGTGGCTACCTCTTCCAGGGTTTCCAGCACGGTGATTTCTCCATTAAGCAGCTGTGCTTGATCCTGAGCGAAATAGCCAATCTTTACGTTGTGTCCCATCCGCGTTTCCCCGGTGTAGTCCAGCTCCCCAACCATGATGCGTGAGAGGGTGGTTTTCCCCTCTCCATTCCTCCCCACGAATGCCACGGCATCACCTTTCAGTATCGCAAATTCAAGTCCGTTCAGCACCTGTTTTTCTCCAAAGCTTTTCGATACATTTGTGGCTTCAAACACCACTTTGCCGCTGGGTGGGGCGGGGGGGAAGCGAAAGTGAATGGTGGTATCATCAATCCCTTCCGGTGCATCACGGTCTATCTTCTCCAGCATCTTGATGCGCGACTGCACTTGTTTGGCTTTAGTGGCTTTGTAACGAAAACGTTCGATAAAGCGTTCGATCTCTTTGAGCTCTTGTTGTTGGTTGGCCCATACGGCCTGCTGGTGTTCCAGTTGCTGTTCACGAAGGGATACATATTCTGAATAGGAGGCCTTGTAGTCGAATATTTTACCGCCGCTGATCTCTACGGTTCGCTGCGTTACGCTGTCGAGAAAAGCCCTGTCGTGCGATACCACCATCACAGCGCCCGGGTATTCAGTTAGGAACCCTTCGAGCCAGGTGATCGACTCGATGTCGAGGTGGTTTGTTGGCTCATCGAGCATCAGCAGGTCAGGCCTTTTCAGGATGAGGCGTGCCAGCACCACACGCATTTGCCATCCGCCGCTAAAGGTCTTTAGGGGCTTGTCGAGCTCATGGCTACGAAACCCCAGGCCTGTTAGCACCTTCTCGGTATCTTCATCACGGCTGGCACCACCCAGCAGATGGATTCGTTCCGATAGCTCAGCCAATTCAGCCAGCAACCGGTGGTAACGCTCAGAGGTGTAATCGGTGTAGTCACCAATCTGTTGGTTGAGTTCGTTGATGCGGTTCTCTATGGTGATGATCTCATCGAAAGCCGTCAACGCTTCACCACGAACCGTTTTCTCCGAAGTAAAACGCAGCTCCTGTGGTAAAAAACCGATCCGCTTCCCGGCAGGAATGACCACTTCACCGCTATCGGGCATCACATCACCATGTATGATACGTAACAGAGTGGTTTTCCCCACACCATTACGACCCACAAGGCCGATCCGGTCACGTGAATTGATCATAAATGAGACATCCCTGAACAGGTCATCCCCGGTAAAATGCACTCCAAGGTTTTGTATTGAATACATGATTCTAACGAAAGCGTTTTTTTACTTCACAGCGGGCAAAGATACGGTTTGTGCCTGAGTTGTCACAGGATTGTTGGCACTTTGCTGCAGAAACGATCTCTGCCAACATGGGGGTGTGCCGTTTCATCGCAAAACACTATTTTTGCACCCTTAAATAGGATATATCTTAACACATAGTCATGACAAGCACTACCAATCGCTCATTCCTTAATCGGTTTTTATCGGTTCTTGAACGTGGTGGGAATGCCCTTCCGCACCCGGCCACACTCTTTGCCATGTTCGCAGGGGCTGCCATTGTCATCAGCTGGGTTGCTTCTCTCTTCAATGTATCGGCTGTCCATCCGGGTACCGGAGAGAAGGTTGAGGTCGTGAACCTTATGAGCCAGCAAGGGCTGCATATGATTGTGACCAACATGGTGACCAACTTCACTGGTTTTGCTCCGCTGGGTACGGTTCTGGTTGCTTTGCTAGGGATCGGTATTGCTGAGTCGAGCGGATTGATGTCGACCGGATTACGGTTGTTGGTAATCTCTGCACCCCGAAAACTGTTGACCTTTGCCATCGTATTTGCCGGCATCCTTTCCAATACCGCCAGTGAAGTAGGTTATGTTGTATTGGTGCCGTTGGGTGGAATGATTTTTTTGGCCGTTGGTCGCAACCCCATTGCAGGAATTGCCGCAGCATTTGCCGGCGTATCTGGCGGCTATTCAGCCAACCTCCTGCTGGGCACCATTGACCCCTTGTTGGCAGGCCTGTCGGAAGAAGCAGCCAACATCATCGACCCAGCCTATACCGTGAACCCGGCGGCCAACTATTACTTCATGTTTGTGTCTACCTTTTTTATTGCAACAATAGGTACCTGGGTCACAGAGAAAGTCATCATTCCGCGGCTTGGCACTTACACCGGCGATGCACAACCCGAAGAGATAAAAAAGATCAGTCCGCTGGAAAAACGAGGCCTGACCTGGACCTTCTATGGCTTACTGGCCATTGTGCTGATAATTGTCTGGAGTGTTGCACCTGTGGAGAGCGGGTTTTGGCAACACCTGCCAGGCACTGGGTTTATGCGTGACCCCGAAACCAATGGTTTGCTTCGCTCGCCGTTTATGAGCGGCATCGTGGCGCTGATATTCCTGATTGCAGGCGTGCTTGGCATTATTTATGGCTTCGGGGCCAAGACACTTAAAAGCAATTACGATGTGATCAATGGGATGGGAAAGTCAATGTCGACACTGGGCACCTATATTGTACTGGTATTCTTTGCCGCACAATTTGTAGCCTATTTCAACTGGACCAATCTCGGTCTTATCTTTGCCATCAAAGGGGCCAATTTTATCGGAGCACTTGGCCTGGGAAGGATACCACTGATGATTGCCCTCGTGCTGATCGCCGCTTTGATTAACCTCGTGATCGGTAGTGCCAGCGCAAAATGGGCCATCATGGCGCCCGTGTTTATCCCTATGTTCATGTTGCTCGGCTATTCGCCTGAGTTTACCCAGCTGGCCTACAGAGTCGGCGACAGCGTGACCAACGTGATCGCTCCGATGATGTCTTACTTTGCTATGATCGTTGCCTTTATTGAACGGTATGATAAAAAGGCCGGGATAGGTACCATCATTGCCACCATGCTACCCTATTCCGTCGTTTTTCTCATCTCATGGTTGGTGTTGTTGGTCATATGGATCCTCGTTGGGCTGCCTTTGGGGCCGGGTGCAGGGTTGTTTTATGTGCCCTAAAATGGATAAATAGCAGCCTTGATTTTTTCTTTTACAACAAACACGTCTCATCAGATAATAAATAACACAGAAACCAATGTCAACCACAAAAGAAAACAGCGAAGAGAGGGCCCTCAATTTTGTTGAGGCATTGATAGAAGAGGACATCAAGCTGGGCACTTACCAAGGGCGGGTACACACCCGTTTCCCTCCGGAGCCAAACGGCTATCTCCATATCGGGCATGCCAAGTCGATCTGTCTCAACTTCGGCCTGGCAAAGAAGTATGGAGGCAAATGCAACCTCAGGTTTGATGACACCAACCCTGTGACGGAGGAGGTGGAGTATGTTGACAGCATCAAAGAGGATGTGCGTTGGCTTGGCTTTCAATGGGATGCAGAGCTTTACGCTTCTGACTATTTTGAGCAGTTGTATGAGTGGGCTGAGATGTTGATCAGGGAGGGGAAAGCTTATGTTGATGACCAGACGCCTGAAGAGATAGGAAAGCAGCGCACTTCACCAACGGAACCGGGCATTGAGAGTCCGTATCGCAGACGTTCGGCGGAAGAGAACCTGGATCTTTTTCGTCGTATGCGTGCAGGGGAGTTTCCGGAGGGCTCCAGGGTGTTGCGTGCCAGGATTGACATGAACTCACCCAACATGCATCTGCGTGACCCCATCATGTACAGGATCCTGCACAAACCACATCATCGCACCGGTGACAAATGGTGTATCTACCCGATGTATGACTGGGCACATGGGCAGTCTGATTTCCTGGAGGGGATCACCCATTCCATCTGCACACTCGAATTTGAGGTGCATCGCCCGCTATACGACTGGTTCCTTGATCAGCTGGCAACAGACGATTACCGACCCAAACAGCGTGAGATGGCGCGCCTCAACCTCAACTATACGGTGATGAGCAAGCGTAAGCTGATGAAGCTCGTAAAGGAGGGTTATGTAAACGGTTGGGATGATCCACGCATGCCCACTATTTCAGGGTTTCGCAGAAGGGGATACACGCCGGAGGCAATTCGTGTTTTTTCAGACAGGATCGGAGTGGCCAAACGTGAAAATGTGATTGACACGGCATTCCTCGAGCATTGCCTCAGAGAAGACCTGAACAAACGTTCGCCCAGAGTGATGGCAGTGTTAAACCCCCTTAAAGTGATCATCACCAACTACCCTGACCAGAATCAGGAATGGCTTGATGCGGTGAACAACCCCGAAGATCCTGAGGCAGGCACCAGAAAGGTGCCTTTCGGAAAAGAGATCTATATCGAGCGGGACGACTTCATGGAGGATCCGCCGAAGAAATTCTTCAGACTGGCTCCGGGCAGGGAGGTGAGGTTACGTTACGCCTACTTTATCACCTGCCGGGAAGTGATCAAAGATGCTTCCGGAACCATCACCGCATTGCATTGCACCTACGACCCCGATACCAAAGGAGGCAATGCCCCTGACGGGCGTAAGGTGAAAGCGACACTTCACTGGGTATCGGCTGACGAAGGTGTTGAAATTGAAGCACGGTTATACGACAGGCTGTTCCTTACCTCTGCTCCTGAGGATGTAGCGGAGGGAGAAGACTTCACGGTCAACCTTAACCCCGATTCGCTGAAGGTGGTGAAGGGTGTGGCAGAGCCATCGCTAAAGGGAGCTAAGCCAATGGATCATTTTCAGTTTGAGCGACTTGGATATTTCAATGTAGACCCTGACAGCAACGAGGATTGTCTTGTGTTTAACCGTACTGTTACCTTAAAAGACGACTGGGCTAAGATCGCAAAGAAAGCTTAACAATATGAGAATAGCCATTTTGGGTGCTACCGGGCTGGTTGGTACGGAGATGATCCGGGCCATCGCTGCGTCTGCGTTGCCTGTTACAGAGCTGATTCCGGTGGCCTCTTCTCGGTCTGCCGGAAAGGAGATCACATTCCGTGGCACACCCTACCGGGTGGTCACGCCGGAGGTGGCTTTAGAGAAGAAGCCCCACCTGGCCCTTTTCTCTGCCGGTGGAGAGGCTTCACGCCTCTATGCTCCGCAGTTCGCACAGATCAGATGCAAGGTGATCGACAACTCCTCAGCATGGAGAAAAGAGACTGATGTTCCGCTTATCGTGCCGGAAGTGAACATCGATCAGATCAAACCACATCATCACATCATCGCAAACCCAAACTGCAGCACGATACAACTCGTGGTGGTGCTGAACCCTCTTTACAAACGGTTTGGTTTCCGACGGGTGATCGTCTCCACTTATCAGTCGGTCTCCGGAAGTGGTGTGCAGGGGTTGCAACAGCTTGAAGAGGAGAGGCAGGGAGAAGAGGCACCAACACGTTGCTATCCGCATAGGATCGACCTGAACATTTTGCCGCATGGCGGTGATTTCCTTCCGGATGGAACCACTACAGAAGAGACCAAGCTGGTGTTTGAGACCCGCAAAATACTGTCGGCAGACGATATCGCCATAAGTGCAACGGTGGCAAGGGTGCCTGTCATGTATGGGCACAGTGAATCGGTGAACATAGAGTTTAACCACCCTGCAGACCCCGTGTTGATAAGGGAAACCCTGCGGCAGGCTCCGGGTATCGTTATTATTGATGACCCCACGAATAACCGTTATCCCATGCCTGTTGATGTAGCCGGTCGCGACGAAGTTTTCGTTGGCAGAATCAGAAAAGATGCTTCCCTCAGCCATGCTGCTGACCTCTGGATTGTAGCCGATAACCTTCGCAAAGGGGCTGCAACCAATGCTGTACAGATTGCCGTGATGATGCACCAAAATGGGCTCATACCATCCGATTAATCGATCCAACAAAAACCCAATATCTCACAGAGCTATGAGTAAACAATCCAACCCATTTCTGATGTTCGGTGTGCTGTTCCTGCTGCTCTTCCCCCAGGGTCCCGCCCACGGACAGTTGTTGCTTCAGTGGCGTTTACGCAGCCTGCCGGGTGTGGTTGCTGTAGAGAGAATGCCACACGAGATTCCTCACATTCACAGCCAATATCTCATCCTGTTTGAACAACCTGTTGACCATGCCGATCCAGGGGCCGGCACCTTTCTTCAGCGCGTGTTTCTGAGACATGCCGGCTTCGACAAACCCATGGTCTTCGTTACAGAAGGATACGCCGTGGATGAGGCATCGTACAGCACCAACATACATGAATTGGCAAAACGGTTTGAAGCCGGAGAGATCGTGGTGGAACACCGTTACTTCGGTGAATCAGTACCGGAAGGCCATGGGTGGGATCCGCTGACAGCAAAAAATGCCGCCGCCGATCACCACCGAATCGTTTCGGCATTTCAAAGGTTGTATCAGGAAAAATGGATCTCAACAGGTACCAGCAAAGGGGGAACCGCCGCCCTTATCCATAAAATGTACTACCCTGATGATGTGGATATCACTGTGTTGTACAGCACACCACTCAACTATGGACTGGTTGACGGACGGCATGAATCGTATATCATCTCAACACCTGATCCGCATTACCGAACGGCAGTGCATGCCCTCCAGCTCGAAGTGCTGCAAAGAAGAGACTCGTTGATGCCTATGTTACAAGAGTATGTCAGTAAACACAACCTGACATTTCGGGTGCCATTGGAAGAGGTGTATGATTATATGGTGTTGCAGTATTCGTTTTCATTTTACCAATGGGGGTATGATTTTGCCTCCATTCCATGGGATCATGCCGCTGATGAAGAGCTCTTTGCCCATTGGATGAAAGTTTCACCCCCTGAGTACTTTGCCATCTCTGACGACTACCTCCCGTTTTTTGTACAGGCTGCACGTGAGCTGGGTTACTACGGTTACAGTATTCGTGGACTGTGGCAGGAGTTGCACATCACTACCACACAGGATTATTTCCACAGGCTATTTTTACCTGATAGTATCGACTACATATATGATATAACGCTAACCCAGCAGATCCAGACGTTTCTTGATTCAACCGATCATCGAATTTTATTCCTGTATGGAGAGTGGGATCCATGGGCAGCTTCGGCAGTGGTGTTTGACTGGCGTGAGAAGGAGAATATGCGCAAGGTGCTTAAGGAGTTTGGGAACCACAACACAATGATCGGTAACCTTCCTCGCAAGCAAAGAGAGGAGGTGTTGGAGAGGCTTAACAAGTGCATGGCAGAACCGGCACCCGACAGAAGCAGAAAAAGGAGGAAGTGAGACTTACCACTGGTAGGCCCGTTGGGTTTTCCCTTCAATAAAATTGATATATGCGGTATTGACCACCTTATTCCCTCCGGGGGTGGGGTAGTTGCCGGTGAAGTACCAGTCGCCGGTATCATTCGGACAAGCAGCATGCAGGTCTTCGATCGTCTGGTAAATGATTTCTACTTTGGCATCGATGTTTTCCGGGGTGAGCATCTCCGCGATCTTTTTGGTGATTTCAGCCGTTTTTAAGGGAGCATAGATCTCTCTCACATAGTTTACCATTTCATCTTTCGGCAATGACGCCTGTGCTTTGCATTTGTTATAAACGCCTGTAATCACGTGATCCATCTTCCGTTCACGGAGCAAAGCAATCGCAGCCCTGAATGCGATAAACTCGCCCATTCGGGTCATATCGATCCCGTAGCAGTCGGGATATCGTATCTGGGGGGCTGACGAAACAATAATGATTTTGTGAGGTCTGAGTCGGTCGAGGATGCCAATGATACTTTGTTTCAGAGTGGTGCCCCTTACGATGCTGTCATCGAGTACAACCAGTGTATCAACGCCATCAATCACAGAGCCATAGGTCACATCGTACACGTGTGATACCAGGTCATCACGGAGGCTGTCTTCTGTGATGAAGGTGCGCATTTTCACATCTTTGACGGCAATTTTTTCGACGCGCGGTCTGAGGGTGAAGATCTGATCAAGCATTTTGGGGTTCAGATGTCCGTCTGCCTGAAGGATCTGTGCTTTCTTTTGTTGGTCGCAATAGCTGTGCAGCGCTTCTGAGAGACCACGAAATGCTACGGCTGCTGTGTTTGGGATATAGCTGAATACCGTATCTTTCATGTTGTAGTCAATCGCTTTCAGGATGGCCGGAGCGAGGTGCCTTCCCAGTGCTTTTCGCTCTTTGTAGATGGAAGCATCTGTGCCACGGCTGAAATAGATTCGTTCGAAGGAGCAGCTTTGGCGCGGCTTGGGTTCAGCAAAAGGTACGTGGTGAAACTCACCATTGCGCCTTATGATCACGGCATAGCCCGGCTTGATTTCATGGATATCTTCTATCGGAGTGTTGAAAGCAGTTTGTATGACGGGTCTTTCAGAAGTGACCACCGCCAGCTCGTCGTTGCGGTAATAGAAGGCAGGCCGAATTCCTGATGGGTCACGCATTACGAAGGCATCTCCATGCCCCAGTAAGCCTGCAATCACGTATCCTCCGTCCCATCGTTTGGAAGCGCGTGACAAAATATTCAGCACATCGAGGTTTTCAGCAATAAGAGGTGATATCTCCTGTTTCGAATACCCCTCCCCTTTGAAGCGCTGAAAGAGGGTTTCGTTCTCTTCGTCGAGGAAATGGCCGATCTTTTCCAATACCGTAATGGTGTCACTGGTCTCAATAGGGTGCTGACCCAACCGAACCAGGTTGTGAAACAGCTCATCCACATTGGTGAGGTTGAAATTTCCGGCCAGAATGATGGTTCGGCTTTTCCAGTTGTTGTGCCGGATAAAAGGGTGTACACTCTCAACATTGTTTTTCCCAAAGGTGCCATACCGCAGGTGCCCGAGAAACAACTCTCCGGCAAAGTCAGCATGTTGCCTGAGCCAGTTTACATCCTTCCTGCGATCCGGATTGCCAGCACACAAGGTGTCGTAATGGTGATAGATCTCTGTGAAGATATCTTTGATCGCATCGCTGCTGTTGGAGCGCTTTCGATGGTAATAATTCTTGCCCGCTTCAAGGTTCAGCTTGACACTGGCAATGCCAGCACCATCCTGCCCCCTGTTGTGTTGCTTTTCCATCAACAGATACATCTTGTTGATACCATAGTGGCTTGTGCCATAACGGGCCAGGTAGTGCTCCTGCGGCTTAAGCAATCGCATCAGTGCAATACCACATTCATGTTTTATCTGGTCACTCATCCCTCGGGTGCGCTTTTGTAAGGCCGCAAAGTTACACTTTTTAACCTTTATGGGCTCATACTGTCGGCGGGTGTTTCTACAAAACCACATAGACCCGGCCATATCTTTACATTTGAAAATAGTTTCCGTAACCATTCCTGCCAATAACGCGTATTGATTATTTTTGCAGTGTGAGATCGGGCGTCTTACAGCAACAGTTATCAAAACAGCATAACACACAAAGTGCAGATGAAACGCATTCAAACGGCATTAATTTCGGTATGGGATAAGGAGGGCTTAATGCCCTTATTGGAGAAGATGAAACAATTGGATATCAAGATATTCAGTACGGGAGGCACCTACAAGTTCATACGGGATGCAGGGTTTTCGGTCACAGCGGTAGAGGATCTCACCGGTTACCCTTCTGTATTCGGTGGGCGTGTAAAAACGCTTCATCCTGCGGTGATGGGCGGCATTCTCTTTCGCAGGGATGATGCTTCTGATGAGGAGGAGCGTGGCCGTTTCAATATTCCGTCGATTGATTTGGTGGTGGTCGACCTGTATCCTTTCAGGGAGGTGTTGGAGGCGGGTGGCACGGAAGAGGAGTTGATTGAGAAGATTGATATTGGGGGCATCACGCTGATCAGGGCTGCTGCCAAGAACTACCATGATGTGGTGGTTATTCCTGAAAAGGGGGCTTATGATCTGCTTGACGAGATATTGGCCAAGGGGGGTGTTACCGGATTGTCAGAACGCAGAGATTTGGCAGGGCGCGCATTCGATGTCACCTCAGGTTACGATATAGCCATCAACAGCCATTTCAGCAAAGACAAAGACACACCACCGTTGATGGTGCATATGAGTGAACATCTGCCATTGCGCTATGGTGAGAACCCCCATCAAAGGGGACTTTTTTACGGCAACCTCAACCGGATGATGACCCAGTTGCATGGGAAAGCCATCTCGTACAACAACCTGCTTGATATTGACGCTGCATGCAAGCTTATCGACGAGTTCAGCGAGCCCACCATGGCGATCCTGAAGCACAATACAGCGTGTGGTATCGCCACCAGGAGTCATCTGACAACGGCGTGGGAGGCAGCCCTGGAAGCTGATCCCCTGTCGGCTTTTGGTGGAGTGATCATCGCCAACAGACCCATTGAACAGCCTGTAGCAGAAATGATCCATCAGATATTCTTTGAGGTGATTATTGCACCCTCCTTTTCTGATGAGGCATTGCAAACCCTTCAGGCAAAGAAGAACCGCATCATCCTTCAAAGGAAGCAAGGGGAGAACTACACACCCCCGATGCGCAATGTGATGAATGGTTACCTGGTACAGGACCCCGATGTGGCAAATACACAATACCCGTCTATGAAGGTGGTTACCAACAGAAAGCCTGATGAAAGGGAGTATGAAGACCTGCTATTTGCCAATGCCATCGTAAAGCATACCCGATCCAATGCCATTGTGCTGGTCAATCAGCGTCAGATGATTGGCAGTGGTACCGGTCAAACATCACGTATCGATGCCATGAAACAAGCCATTGCCAAAGCCAAGGAGTTTAATCTGCCATTGGAGGGGGCGGTGGTGGCCAGTGATGCTTTCTTCCCGTTCTCTGATAATGTGGAAGTTGCTCATCAGGCTGGTATTCGTGCGGTCATTCAACCGGGTGGATCGGTGCGTGATCAGGATTCTGTTGATTTGTGCAACAAGCTTGATATCACTATGATTTTTACCGGGATACGCCATTTTAAACATTAATTTTTATACCTTTGCCGATTCATTCAAATCAATTGTTAACCCGTAATCTTATACCAACGGATGGGCTTATTATCCTTTTTTACCAAAGAGATCGCCATTGACCTGGGGACCGCCAATACCATTATTATTCAGAACGACAAGGTGGTTGTTGATGAGCCATCGATTGTGGCGATGGATCGCACCACTGACAAGATCATTGCAGTGGGGAAGAAGGCAATGTTGATGCATGGTAAGACCCATGAGAACATCCGTACCATCAAGCCATTACGTGACGGTGTGATTGCTGATTTCAGGGCTGCGGAGTTTATGATCCGTGAGATGATCAAAATGACTGAGAACAAGCGATACTTGTTTCCCCCTTCGTTGAAGATGGTGGTGTGTATTCCATCGGGTATTACTGAGGTGGAGGAGCGTGCAGTAAGGGATTCTGCGCAGCAGGCCGGTGCGAAAGAGGTAAAGCTGATCCACGAGCCCATGGCTGCGGCCATTGGTATCGGGCTGGATGTGCTGGAGCCGATCGGGAACATGATCATCGATATTGGTGGAGGTACCAGCGAGATTGCTGTGATCGCATTGGGTGGTATTGTCAACAACAAGTCGATTCGTATTGCCGGTGACGACCTCAACCTTGACATCATGGAGTATATCCGGAAGCAACATAACATCAATATTGGTGAGCGGACTGCGGAGCGGATCAAGATCGAAGTAGGTGCTGCCCTCCCGGAGCTGGAGAACCCTCCACCAGACTACCATGTACAGGGGCGCGATATGCTGACAGGTATTCCCAAAGAGATCACTGTATCATACCCTGAAATAGCCCACGCCCTCGATAAGTCGATCCTGAAGATCGAAGCCGCTGTTTTGTCAACACTTGAAATGACCCCACCCGAGCTGGCTGCTGACATCTATCGAACCGGAATCTACCTCGCCGGTGGAGGTTCACTGCTCAGAGGTCTCGACAGAAGAATCCACCTTAAAACGAAACTGCCGGTTCACGTAGCAGAAGACCCGCTCAGAGCAGTAGCACGGGGAACAGCCATCGCACTGAAAAACTTTGACAACTTCAGCTTCCTCATTCAATAATACCCCGACCAGACAAAACCCTTTGTGCCGATGCATCGCATTGTCGCCTTCTTCCTGAAACAATACCCTTTTTTCCTCTTTCTTCTCCTGGAGATTGTGGCCATCTCGCTGGTGATAAACCACAACAACTACCACAAAGGGGTCTTACGACTCGGTGTGTCTGAAGTGTCAGGAACTACCTATGAAATCTGGTCACATATTACCGGGTACTTCTCGCTTCATCAGCAAAACAGAGCATTGGCCGAAGAGAATGCCAGGCTCAGAAGTCAAATGCCCGATGCCTTTAAAGCTTCCGACAGAAAGGTTTTTGTAAGAGACGACACCGTATATCAGCAACAATTTGAGTATGTGAGTGCCAGGGTCGTGAAATCATCTGTTAACAGACAGAGAAACATCCTGATGATCGACAAGGGGGTAAACCAGGGCATTGCCCAGAACATGGGTGTGATGGGTAGCGATGGCATTGTGGGTGTGGTGCAGAGCGTATCAGCCAACTACGCTCTGGTGCTACCTGTGATTAATGTGGGAGCCAATATTTTCGCCAGGCTGAAAAGCAATGACCAAAAGGGGATTGTGAGCTGGAATGGCGCATCCTACCATTATGCTCAGATGAAAGGAATCCCCGGCCATATACTGGTTGAGCAAGGTGATACCATCATCACCAGTGGGCAGTCTGTCTTTTTTCCGGAAGGGCTGTGTGTGGGCTTTGTAACAGATTATGTGCAAAGCCCGGGTGACAACTTCTATACGATCAGGCTCAGACTCGGTGTTGACTTCAACAGTCTGAACCATGTTTATGTGATTCGGAATCTTATGGCTGATGAACAGCACAATCTATTAAAAGAGAACGGTGATGCAGAATAGTCCTATGCTACACATTGGTCGTTTTGCCGCCCTGGGATTTACGCAGATCCTGGTATTGAACAACGTGCAATTCGGCGGGTATCTCAACCCCTATATTTATATCCTGTTCATCCTGCTGCTGCCGCTTCGTACCCCACCTTTGGTGATGATACTATCGGGCTTTGCCATGGGGATGTTCATCGACCTGTTTACCGGGATGATGGGGTTGCACACAGCCGCCACACTGTTTGTAGCGTTCTATCGTAAACGGATTATGAAGGTGGTGATCGGTGTGCGGGAAGAGGATTATTTGGGCACTCCCGGCATCAGGGATCTCGGCCCCTGGAGGTTCTTTTACTATGCCGGTGCTGCCACCCTGACACACCACCTGTTGGTGTATATGCTGGAGGTGTTCACCTTTATCAATTTCTGGAGTGTTATGCTCAGAACATTGGCAAACAGCATGGTGTCGGTGGTTTTCATAATGGTTGCCATGGTGTTGTTTGAAAGGAGAAGGCATGGGTAGCTTGGATAGAAGAGAAGGTGCCATCGAGGTGATGGCTCCCGTGGGGAGCTTTGAGTCGTTGGCTGCTGCTATTCAGGCCGGAGCCAATGCCATATATTTCGGAGTGGGCAAGCTGAATATGCGGTCTAAATCCTCACAAAACTTTACCTTGGAAGATCTTCGGGATATATCGGTCATAGCACGTGACCACAATATTCGCACCTACCTCACTTTGAATACAGTGATTTATGATGAAGAGATAGAGGAGATGAAAGGCATTGTGGATGCGGCACATCAGGCCGGGATCACGGCAGTGATTGCTTCAGACCTTGCCGTGATAACATATGCCCGTCATGCAGGGATGGAGGTGCACATGTCTACCCAAACCAATGTGTCGAATATTGAAGCGGTACGCTTTTGGTCCTCCTTTGCTGATGTGATTGTCACCGCCAGAGAGCTCACGCTGGAGCAGGTTCGGAGTCTGATCAGGACGATACGTGAAGAGAACTTGTGTGGCCCATCAGGGAGGCCTCTGCAAATCGAGTTGTTTGTTCACGGTGCTTTGTGTATGGCCATTTCAGGGAAGTGTTACCTGAGTCTCGACAATGAGTTGAGCTCCGGCAACAGGGGAGCATGTCTGGAACTCTGCCGCCGGCCTTACCGGGTGAGTGATGTGGATGG
>SKPS01000293.1 GCA_007119395.1 Lentimicrobiaceae bacterium | reverse complement strand
TGAAGCAGCTTGCCGGTAAGGGTCACCTCAGCATCTGCAACAGGGATCTGCTGCAGAGGGTCTGTTACCGTACCGCTGATCCTGATCCGCCCCTCCTCCTTTCTGCAAGAGAACACCGTTGTGATGATTGTTAAAATCAACACAGAGAGCATCGCCTTAAACAGATGTCTTGTTGTCATGATGATATCAGTTGATGAAGTGCTCTTAACGCGTGAAAACATACTGAATGATGTTTGCTCCCATTCGCAAAGCCTTCAGCCGGGTCTCTTCACTGTTGTTGTGCACCTCTGCATCCTCCCATCCGTTTCCCAGATCGGTCTCATAGGTGTAAAAACACACCAGCCTGCCTTCGTGTATAATGCCAAATCCCTGAGGTGGCTTGCCATCGTGTTCATGGATTTTTGGCAACCCTTGCGGGAAAGGATACTTCTGGTGATATATAGGGTACGAAAAAGGGAGTTCAACCAGGTCGTATTCGGGAAACACTTTTTTCATTTGAGGACGAACGTAGGGATCCATGCCGTAGTTGTCGTCGATATGAAGAAAGCCACCCGCCATCAGATAGGTGCGGAGGTTGGCTGCTTCCTGCTCAGAAAAAAACACATTGCCATGCCCTGTCATGTGAAGAAACGGGTAATTGAAAACTTCATCACTTCCGGGCATCACAGTGTGTGGCTCCCTGGCCAGGTTGGTGCCCAGGTTGCGGTTGCAAAATTCGATCAGATTGGGCAATGCCGTCGGGTTGGCATACCAGTCGCCACCACCGTTGTATTTCAGCAGTGCAATATGCACCACCGGAGTGCGTCGGGGTGTGTCTGAGGCCGTCATCAACAACACCAGCACAACCAATACCGACCATCGGAAAAAAGATTTCATCATTCAGGGTTGTTTCTGCAAAGATACAACATTCTGATCAGTTTCTTTTCTTTCCATGGCAATGCAGCAGTCTCTTTTTTTGAGGTGCTGATTATAATGTGCTTATACCCGAGGAGCAAATCCCGTATACAATGCTTACGATACTGGAGGCTGGGTGTAGCATACGAAGGGGGTACATATCTACTGAATGATTTTTTTAACCACAGAGGTCACAAAGTTGGCGCAATGTACACAAAGAGGATCTTTGTGGCCTTTGCGAAAGCCATGGTGGCCTTTGTGGTTAAAAAACCTAATAAAACGACACGAAGTCGTATTACAGTTTGCAACGCGTGTGAAGTCAGGATTTCAGCGCCTTTCTGCGTTGTTTTTGCGCCTTTCTGCGGGAACTAAAAAAATCCCCGGTCCAAAAAAAAAGACCGATATATGGCTCTGGAAAAGCTTTTCAAACATTACCCAAATTGTCGTGCTCCGACCTTATCCTCATAAAAAGCACACAATGTATCCTCCGTATCTCAAAAAAAAAAAGAAACTACCATGGCAATGCATCTCTTTTGCAATCTGTGTGATGACAAAGAAGGGTTTGAAGAGTGCCCGGGCGCTTGCAATGCAAGCTTTTCCGGCAGTTGGATGTTCAGAGGTGCAAATGGCGTCAGTAGCTGTTTAACTGCTTGAAGATGAAGCATGCTGACAGGGCGGCTGTTTCTGACCGGAGCCTTGTTCTCCCCAGGGTAACCGGCGTAAAACCGTGTTGGATCGCCCTCTCTACCTCTTCGGCTGTAAAATCCCCTTCGGGGCCAATGAGTACGATGGCATCGAGGTCAGGTTGCAGTGCGTGATGAAGCGGTGCCGTTGCGTGATCCTCTCCACAATATGCGATAAAGCGTTGCCGGGTTGTGAGGGTTTCATGAAACTGCGACAGCGATACCGGATTGTTGAGCACCGGAAAACGGGTGCGCAGTGATTGTTTCATTGCCGCCACCACGATCTTATGCCAACGCGCTGTTTTCACCTGATGGCGTTCGGTACGATGGCAGATCACCGGTGTGATTTCACCTGCACCCGCTTCGGTCGCTTTCTCCAGAAGCCAGTCGAAACGTGCCGGATTGCGCAGTGGAGAAACCGCCAGGTGCAAACGCTTGTAGTGGCTGTCAACACCAGGCCGCTTACCGGTTATCTGTACCACGCATGCTGCAGGGTGAACCTCCGTGAGGTTACCGGAAAACAGCTCCCCCATGCCATTGGTGATATACAGGGTATCGCCCACCTTTTGCCGCAGCACTTTGGCACAATGCTTCGACTCCTCGGGAGAGAGCGTGATGGTATCTGCCTCGTTGATGCCAGGGTGATAAAAGAGATACATGGGCTACAGCTGAAATTTGATGGCAATTTCGTTGGCTGCCCGCAGACCTGAACGGAGTGCCCCCTCTATCCAGCCGGCAGCATACGACACACCGTCACCGGCAAACCAGATGTTGTTCGAAGGTTGCGCCAGTGCCTCATAGTAGTGGTGCTGATCGGGGTAGTACTGTCTGAAAGCGCCCCTGTAGCCGGGCATCTCCTCCCAACTGAAGCCATAGGCAGTCACCACATGTGGCCTGATGCTGTTAACACCATAGATCTCTTCCAGCATCTCAATGGACTTCTCCGCCCGCTCCTCTATGTCTGAAGCGTGCCATTTGCGGCTGTCATCCTCCCAGGTGTAGCTGATGCAGATCAAGCCACCATCGGTGTCTTCAAAATCAAACAGATAGGTGCCCCTGATCGGGAGATCACTGATGGTGGTGGTGATCTCCGATCCCGGCTCCTTCCAGAAAGCCGTGGTGGTCTCCAGAAAAATCTTCCCCGACGACATGTGGTGGCTGTTCCAGATGGCACGCCACTGCTTGTGGTTGAGCAGGTCACGACGGATGTTAAGCTCCATCTGGATGGCAGAGGTTTGGGCCGTAACAATCACCGCATCTGCAAGAAATGTATCACCCTGACGTGTTGAAAGGAGCAGGCGCCCCTCGTCATCCCGGTCAATGTGCGTCACCGGGGTAAAGGTGTTCACCAGCCCCAGATCTTTCAGTGAATAGAACTCCCCGTCACGTGCTTTCACTTTGTGCTCATGCAGGCCATGGGCCAGCAGGTCGTTCCCTCCGACTATCTCACGCTGATCATCATCCCAGCGACACAGGTTGATACGGAGTATCTCCAGGAAGCTGATACCATACAGCGGCCCGTAACCTCCCACACCGAAGCCTACCGCAGCAAACAGTTCAATCTCATCGATGGTCCACGACTGATCTTTCAGAAAGTCTCTGAAGCTCATACGGCCATAACGTTCACGGATCTTTGCCCACTCGTTGGTGCGGGCCTCCGGATCGTTCCACAATGCTTGCATACGCTCGGCAAACGGCAAAATAGCAGCCTCCCAGCGGTTCAGCAACGCCTCCACCCAGGGGAGTTGGTTGTCAGGACTGCCGAACTCTTTTTTCCCATTGATATAGTAGCAGGTTTTCACGTTGTTGGGATTTGGGAACCTGCGGGTAGGAATATTAAAAAGGTCAAGGTAATGCATCAGGGTTCGGTGCACCGGAGGCACACGCATGCTTCCCATTTCAGCATACACCTTTGGGTCATCGAATTCGCGCACGGTATAGAGTCGTCCTCCGATTCGCTCTGAGGCTTCAAAGACCACAGGGTAGTGCCCAGCTCTCAGTAGCTCCATGGCAGCCAACAAGCCCGATGCTCCGGCACCAATGATGGCCACCACGGCCGGCTTACCCCCTGCAGCCGGCAAGCCCTGACGGGCCAACGCAGTGTAATCAAATACTTCATCAGGAAAACCAGCAGGCTCCAGCCTCACAGGATCAACAGATGAGCCTTCAACCGAAGGCCTCACCGCATCATCCGCTACACCGGAACCACTCACATGTTGAAACGGACGTCCTGAAATACACCGCGACGACAGCTCCCTCTGCATATCACCCGGCCGTCGCTGCCGGAATTTGTCATTGTTTTTGATCATCATGGCTATCTAACAAACAGAAAATACCCTTTGTTTCAGCACCCTACTCCTCTATAACGCCCGAAAAAGTGTAACCACGATCCGTTACAGCACGGGCAATCATACCATGCGTTACCAACAACGTGTCATACGAAACACGTGCCCAAGAAGCTGAAAAATCAGACTCCACTTCCGTTACACCATAGATCTCCTCAATGGCGAAATTGACCGTGTTCTCACAACCCGTACAGGTCATCCCTTCAACCTTTAAATCAACCGTTACAACACGATCAGAATCAATCGGAACCTCATCCGGATCAACACGCTGGGCACCACGCTCAGCACATCCTGCCAATACCGCAACCACTAACGCCCCCAATAAAAAGAACCTGCTCATCATATCATTCATTAACTATGTGAAACATTCAGTAAACTATACCCAAACCACCACCTACAATAACCTGTCTGCACATGGAGGTTTTCAAGGTGTAAATATAGTCATCTGCCGGCTTCTGACAAAAATCACCGCATGAAAAATTTTGAAATGATCTAAATTACACTGCAACTGATTCATAATGTGCAAAATAAAAAAGTGTCCGTCGGATGTTATCTAAAAAACACTATGTTTGTATTGATCTTTTCCGTTTATTTGATGATTGGAATCATAACCATCATCACCATGGATGAATCATCTGATCTTTGAATGAAAAAACTAAACAGATGAGACGTTATTGTATATTAATATTGATTTATTGGGTTGTTGCCATGCCTGCTGTTGCGCAGATTCCGACTGCTGCGGTGGGGGATTTGGGTATATTCGAGCGCACGGGTCAATACGTTGACACTACGTTGAGGTTTGTTACGGAGCATGGTGACACGGTTGTGTTGGGTGATGTGCTCGACAAGCCTACGGCGCTGTTGCTAGTTTTTTACCGTTGCAGGGGGATATGTAGTCCTTTGATGGATGGTACGGCCAAGGTGATTGGCGAGACAGATCTGATACTGGGTGAGGAGTATCAGGTATTGAACATCAGTTTTAATCCGCGTGAAGATGCGGCATTGGCACGAGAGAAGAAGCGCAATTACATTGCCCAGATCACCCGTGAGGTAGATGAGAGTGGCTGGATGTTTTTCACGGGCGACAGTCTGAACATTGCCAGCATTACTGACAGTGTAGGTTTCAAGTATTTGCCGAACGGTCCTGATGACTACATCCATGCGGCGGCCATCATCATGCTGAGCCCCGACGGGCAGATCATCCGTTACCTGATGGG
>SKPS01000015.1 GCA_007119395.1 Lentimicrobiaceae bacterium | reverse complement strand
CATGGCTGGGAACACCCAGGTGGAAGTCAGAAGCAAAATATGTACGGTTACGCTCCAAGGGTTGCACTGGCAAGATGAATTACTACGGCCGGCAAACTTACAACTTTTTTTATTGAAAACGCACCCTCCGTGGCAAGGTCAAAGGGTTAAACCGCTCAAGATGTAGTACAAAACGTATCTTTTGGTGGTATTTCAGGTCAGGGAAATTGAGCGCTTCTCGCTCTCCGATGGCATCTGATTCAGCAAAGGGGAATGGGAAGTTGATTTCGAGTACATTGGGTATCAATGACACCATCACACCGGTGCTGAAGAGAAAGAGCGGTTCTATAGATTCCCCTTTGGTTTCGTCGGCGAAGATTCCGGCATCGAGGTACAGCTTCAACGGCAACGGTCCGGGCACAGAGGAAGCGAGGTTCACCGTAACCATATAGTGACTGTTGTTGCCAACGGTGGTGCCCCTCCGGAAGCCTCCGTCAACAACGTACATGTGGTAGCGGAATAGCCCCTTGTGGTGATTTCTTCCGGGGTATATGTGATCAAACCAGGGGTCATGCTGGCTAAACCCTGAAGGGGTGTTCATCCCGATTCCGGCGGTAGTGAAACGGAGATGGTTGTGTGTGATGGTTTCAGGCTTCATCAGCATCACACCGGCAAAAAGCCTGACAGAGAGTGCTTTGCCTGGTGATGGGTAGCTGATCACAAACCGGTTTTCAGTGTGTAAACGGAGCATATCCCCGGCATGCTGTACACTTGCCTGCAACGTAAACGGATTCAACAAACGGTGCACACGGTACCTGAAAGAGAGTTCGCTGAGCAGGTATTGTTCACCACCACCCTTGCTGTACATCGAATCAGCAGTGATAAACACCTCGTTGTCTTTCTCTACCCAGGCCGTACGGGCTTTTACCATTGAGGTGGCATGGGGCGATCTGCCCTGGAATTCCAGGTCACCCCACATCATCAACCTCCGGAACGAGAGAGGTAGGTTGCGGCTTTTGTACCCATACTGTTTGGCTTCAGCACCCAAAACAACATTTTTCAGAGCCGGACTATTCAACCGATGCCGGTGTGTTATTCTGATGGTGCCGGCTGGTTGGTCATTGCCAAATCCGTACATGGGCATTACCAAAAACTCTGTAGGAGGTGGAATCAACGGGTTGCTGTAGAGTGCTACCCCGGCCATCAGCCCGTTGTTGGTATTCCATCCAATCACAGGAGCAGGGGTGATCTGTGTTTTTGATGGGTTGGGTATGGCCACCAACGGCACCAGCGACAGTGGTTCCACCGTGCGGAACAGTCCACGGGTGCGAATTGTATTGTTTTGCCGGTTGACTTCGGGGGTGCTGAACCGGCTGTCGATCACAAACCGCCTTATGGCATGGGTGGTGTCGCGCACTTCAATGGTACTCTTCCCTGCATGACCAGGGTGCCAACGGGTTGTTTCACCGTGCTGCGTTGTTGCGGTGATCGGATATGGGCTTTTCACACCGGAGACATTTCTCACGGTGAGGCGATACCCCTCCGGGGACCTCCGCACCCTGGTGAGTTTATAGTCTGGTGTGGAGGAGCTCCTGAGGAGCTCTTCCACAAACCAACGGTACACCTCCTCACCGGCCTCCTGACGGATCATCCCTTTCAGGTCTCTCCCGCTGGCATGACCACCGTGAAAGGCAGCATAATAACGCTCCAGCATCTGCATAAAAGCCTCCTCCCCCATCCACGACGCAACAGTATTCAGCGCAAAAGCACTCCGCAGGGTAGCCAGGGCTGTATATCCGTCGGGTGATAATGAATTGACCGGGCTGAGCACACTCCCTTCGAGGTGATCCTGAGCAAATGCCAGCCGGTAGTAGAAGAATCTGTTGGCGGGGACATCATCCAATCCGGCTACCTGCATACGCATGGAGGGGTCGAAGAGGATATCCTGCATCGAGACGGTATCGGGATAGGCTTCATTCAGGAATTTCATGGTGAAAAAGCCCGGCAGTCCACGGCTAAGCCACGGTTCACGGTAGTGATTCGTTACCATCTGCACATTGAACCAATGGTCGGCAATGCCGTGCGCTACGGCGCTCTCCATCATCAACGGGGCCATTACGGACCCTATCCGGATGACACCGGGGAAGGCCCTGCTGTCAGTTAGCCAGGATGTCTGCACCAAAGAGAGTGTTTCAAAAGGGTAGGGTCCAACCTGCTCAGAGAGCAGCCGCACAGCCCTCTTCACTGAAGGCATCGCCTCACTCCAATATTGCGCTTCAAACACAGTGAAAAACAGGTTGATATTGATCACTTGCTCGTTGACACCGGAGCTAACCACTACAGTGTCTGTGATCAGATGGAATCTTTTGTCGAGGCACAGTACAAAATCGGAGGTGTTGCGTTGATGCAGTGTGATGGTTTTGTTTCTGGAAGCAGAAGCGGGGAACCGGGCACTTTCACGGTTTCCCCACCGGTTGATCCTTCCGGTGCGGTCAGTGATCCCTTGCAGGAAACGCTCTTCATCGAGATCATCTATGAGAGCTCCGGAAGAGGCCACAATATAGTTTCTCGGCAGGGTGATCTGTACGGTGAAGTCCCCGAATTCGCCCGGCAGCCGCCCTTGGTAGTGGTTGGGCACCAGCGTCCACTGTTGCGAGGTGTAAACCGCTGGGCGTGGAAACCAATTGGCCAGAAAATAGGCGTGGTCACTGTGACTGAGATCCCCTGCCACCAAACGGGGAATCTGCAGCCGGAACATGGTGTGGAGGTTCAGGGTTTGGCCGGGCAACAACGGTTCACGTAAATCCACACGGCAAATATCACCTCTCCCTTCATGAAGCTCCCACTGCAGCCTGTGACCACCCGCCCTGAAAAAAAGGCCGGTTACAGCTCCCTGCTCACCCCTGTCAGCATAATAGAGCCTGCCATCGCCATGGTTGGTGAACCAGGCCTCCAGCTCAGTGCCGGGCTGCAAAGCGTTGGGCCAGAGATGAAAGTATAGATGGCGCAAGGTGTCAGATGAGTGATTGTGGTACAACAAAGAATCTGTGCCGGTGATCACATGCCGCACATCGTCCAGCTCAACCACCAGGTGGTGGTCAACACGTTGTTGTGCATTCAGCAAGGAGACCGGGATGGCCATCAACACAAAACTTATAATACTAAAGAGATTAAACAGTTTCATCTTCAAGACTTTGAATTAATAACAAGTGATCACAGGGAGTTGTGTCGGGGCTCTTCGTTGGTGGGCACATTCACGGCGGCTGAAGGCATAAGACGGGGCAGCATCAGTGCCAGCTCATCAACATCCACAGGGCGTTGTAAAATCTTTCCGTCACGACCTACCAGCACCATCTGAGGCTCCTTCCGGAGCACATTGTAGTCCCTCTCTACACCCGTATTGCTAAAGAGATGAATCCAGGGGAGCTGATCACCCCCAATGATATCTGAAAACATCTGTCGGTCGTCACCCACATAGATGCCCATAATCTCTAAACCTCGGTAACGGTACATTGAATACAACTCCTTCAACCGACTATTGGTCTCCCAGCTCTTCTTCTTTCTTCCATCCCAAAAATGGAGCAGAACATACTTTCCCTCCAGGTCTGAGAGGCGTACTCTCTCCCCCTCAAGGTTGACCAATGAGATCTCCGGGGCGGGCATGCCGGGTTGTAACCGTTTCTCTCTTTGTATATACGCCTCATATTCACGAACGTACAGATCGTGACGGCCCTGTAAATCGATTACATGAGGGTTTCCGGGGTAACGCTCCAGTAATATGTCGGTAACACGTGTAAAGACCGGCAGGTGATCCTGGAAAGTAAGCAGCGGCACACTATGCCGTAGTGTTTGGTACACCGCAATAATGGTTGCCGGCGACTCCTGGTAACGCTCGATAAATTCCTTCAGCCACTCCCGATGAACGTCAATTACACCATCCGCCACACTGTCTAAAAGCTCCTTCTGCTGCATGTTGTCTTCATCGTAACGAACACGCAGCCACACCTGCCCGATCGAATCCAGCGTGGCAACCGTCTTCACCTTCTTCTGCTCCAGGTCGTGCAACAAAGAGGAACCCCCGGATCCCCTCACAGAGTAGTTGTCGCCCATCTCGCCAACAGCCGAATACACCGTGATATCCTCCCCCTTCTCAGCCAACAACATCACCGGCTTGGTGTGGCCGTCACCCAACAACAGGAAATCGAAATCTGAGGTGTAAAAATGAAAGGTCACCTCCCCCTGTCTGTCAACACGACCACTGTCGATGCGCGCTGTGCCATCCACTGTAACACGGTCAAGGTAGATCATCTCCCCACCACTGTTTTTAAGCTTTAAACGGACAGAAGTGTTGCTTCGCTGGTCATCGGATCGGCAGGAAGTGACCATCACAGAAGCAACAAGGATCACTGCCAATGGCAGCGTGACAAAAGAGACAATTCGTTGATAGATCGACATGACAGAATTAAATTTGGTGTTTGGGTGCTAAATTACATCTTTTTCTTCGAGCGGGGCGCTGACCTGATTTGATTACCTTTGCATAACCAATAAATGTTGAATATTATGGAGAACGGAGCTGCACGGGAGTTTACACGGTTGTTGGAGATCATGGAGGATTTGCGAACACGCTGCCCCTGGGACATGAAACAGACCCTTGAGTCGTTGAGGTATCTGACGATAGAGGAGACCTATGAGTTGTCGGATGCCATTTTGGAGAAAGACCTCGATGGGATTAAGAAGGAGCTGGGTGATCTGATGCTGCATGTTGTTTTCTACTCTCGTATTGGTGCAGAGATGGATGCTTTTACCATCACGGATGTGCTGGAGAGTATCAACGAAAAGCTGATCGAACGTCATCCTCATATATATGGTGAGGTGGAAGCACCCGATGCAGAGACGGTGAAGAACAATTGGGAGCGCATCAAGCTTGACCACGGCAAGCGGTCTGTTCTTGAGGGAGTCCCTCTTTCATTGCCGGCCATGGTGAAGGCGTTTCGTATCCAGGAGAAGGTGAGAGGCGTAGGCTTCGACTGGGAGAACACTTCGCAAGTGTACGCCAAGGTGTTGGAAGAGCTCGATGAGTTACAGCATGAAGTAACCAAACGAGCAGATCCAGGGCGCGTTGAAGAGGAGTTTGGCGACCTGCTTTTCGCCCTGATCAACTACTCCCGCTTTATTGGCGTGAACCCTGAAGATGCCCTGGAACGGACAAACCGGAAGTTCATCCGCAGATTTGCCAAGCTGGAACAGAAAGCGGCAGAGGAAGGAAGAAGATTGCACGACATGACACTCAGCGAGATGGATGCGTGGTGGAATGAGGCCAAAAAGACAGAACACAAAGAATGAATGGCTCAGCAGATACATCAGCAGATATTCCTGCATTAACACATCAGTTGCAGCAACTGATAACGGAGGATCATCCGGAACTGTTGGCTCCGTTTGAATTGCTGATGCAGGCTGTTCAGGATGGACCCCCCGAATCGACAAAGACTTTGCTGTTGATGGCCATCACCGCTATGCACGACACAGGGATCGGAGCAGAGGCAGGGTTGGCTTTGGTCGCCCAGGGTCTCGACGATCAGCAAATACCCGATGCGGTGAAGAAACTTGACGGGGTGATGCACCTTCTGCATGGGATTCGTGCGGTGAACAACCTGAACACCTCCAAAGCAAATATCCAGAGCGAGAACTTCATGCGCTTTCTGTTGCTCCTTTCGAAAGACCTGCAGGCACTGCTGGCAGTGAAAGGGATTAAGCTGTATCTGCTCCGGCATGCTGACACCATGAAGGAGGAGGTGATCGCCAGCCTGGTGGCAGACCTGGAGCACCTCTATCTGCCCCTCGCCCATCGCCTTGGATTGTACCAGATCAAAGCAGAGATGGAAGACTTCGTGATGCGGCAACGCCACCCAAAGATCCATCTTCACATCACACAATCACTCAAAGACTCAGAAGCAGAAAGGCAGGAATACATCGAGCAATTCCTTTCTCCGGTACGTGACACACTGGCTGCAGCCAATATACCTTGCATAATCAAGTACAGGGTGAAAACGATTGCATCGATCTGGCGAAAGATGCAAGCCCAACGAGTAGGAGTAGAGGGGGTTTACGATGTGTTTGCCATACGGATCATCTATACCGGTGACGAGCAGAACGGCAAGCGGATGTGCTGGGAGATCTATTCTTTGATCACAGATTTATACAAGCCGGATCCTTCCCGTTTACGTGATTGGATTTCCGCACCACGCCCCAGTGGCTATGAGTCGTTGCACACCACGGTGGAGGGCCCCGGCAAGAAGCCTGTAGAAGTGCAGATCCGTACCGTACGCATGGATCAGGAAGCCGAAGAGGGTCCGGCAGCGCACTGGCGCTATAAAGAGGGGAGAAAGAAAGGGTCAGATGCCTGGCTTACCAAAGCACGCGGACTGATTGCTCAACTGAGTGAAGGGAGTGCTTCAGCAGAGCAAAAGAGTCGGCTCACAGACACCTTGCCCACCGAGATCTTCACCATGACACCGGCAGGACACCTGGTGCGCCTCAAACCGGGTGCAACAGTGCTCGATTTTGCCTTTGAAGTGCATACTGAAGTGGGGTTACGGTGTAAAGGGGCACGCATCAACGGGCGTATCACACCGATTCGTCACCGGCTGGACAATGGCGACACTGTGGAGATCCTTACCGGATCACAGCCCAATGTAGCGGAAGACTGGTTGAAGATTGTGGTATCAGCCAAAGCCAGGAACAGAATCAGGAAGGCATTGCAGGAGCGCGCCGAGAGAGACGTGGTGACCGGCAGGGAGTTGCTTGAGCGGAAGCTGCGGCAATGGAAGGAGGGGACCCTCGACGACCATGTGACACGGTTGCTGCAACATTTCCGGTTGAAAGATGTGGCTTTGTTATACCGTCAACTGGGCACGGGCAAGATCACGGCGCCACAGGTGCGCAAGGTGCTAAAGCAGGAGACAGAGGTCTCTTCAGACACCGGGGTGCGGGAGACAAAGGCACCGCAAGCTTCTCCCCAGCCCGATGAAGGAGTGCTGGTGATCAATGAGGAGCTTGAGACCACAGCCTGGCAAATGGCACAGTGCTGCAGCCCGGTAAGCGGTGACCCGGTATTTGGGTTTGTCACCGTAGGGAAAGGCATCAGAGTGCACCGCCAAAATTGTCCCAACGCCGGCGAAATGAAAGGGAGATACCCCTATCGCATCATCCCCGTGCGCTGGGCATCAAAGGGAGAAATAGGTCTCAATGTACGGGTCGAAGTGAGTGGTATCGATAAACTGGGTATCGTGAACGCCATCACCGATATGATCACCGGAGATGGGAAGGTGAAGATGCGCTCTATCAATTTCCGCAGCGGTGCCGGACGGTTCCGTGGAGAGATGAGGCTCTGGGTCTCCGACAAAGACCATCTGGAATGGGTTGTGCGAAAAATCCAACAAGTTCATGGCGTAGAGAAGGTTGCAACGAACCTGGCATGAGTTTTTTTATCATGATCTGTCTGTAATAGCTGTAAGGTCGGGTGCCGTAGCGGTTATCAACAATTGTTAATAACCCATGTTGATTCTTTGTTGATCACTATTCGAAAAAACACTTGACAAGGGGGTATGTTATGTCGTACTTTTGTTTTGTCAGGCGAGCGATAAAAGGCGAGCCACGGGGACAGGGGCTTTGTTACGGGAGCAATCCGCAGTATGAAGCCCGATGGTATCGGAAGAGAAAGCTGCAAGGTTCATCGAACGATGCCACGCTTACCCAAGCCTGTTCACCACCCCCACCATGTGTGGAGGTAACGAAGGACCCACCTCAACGGTATATCCGACGAGGAGTCTTCCCCGCGGTGATGGTTTAGGGATCCCAACTGACTGGCGGGATTAGCTAAACAAGCCGGCAGCACCCTCCTACGGGAGAAGGACCGCCGGGGCTGGTAACAGCCGGGTGCCGTGCCAATATGAACTGCAAGGAACTAAAAGGCAAGGCATCGGATCCAACAGGGAGCCGCACGTCGATTCCCTAAGCGGATCAGCCACAATAACAGTAACCTGACCGCACCTAAGGGCTACGGTCCAATGGATCGCGAAGGCGGGGAACACTTCGGCATGAAGCGTTTCCCGCTTCTGTTTTTTGCCACCCCAAGGCATTGCACCACAAAATCCCGGCGCATTAAAACTCAGCCCCTACCCAGACAGGAAATACACGACACATCCAGCCCATAGAACATCTTGCGACTACCGCATGCATAACACCAAGGCAATACAAACATTGCCCCTATCCTGGTGGCAACCTGCCAACCTGAGATAAGGGCAATAAAAAAACCCGCATCACTGCGGGTCCCACACGATGAAAATGAATCATTATTACTTATTGGCACACATTGGCACAATGAGTCAAACCTAAACACCAGGTGTTAATCATGGCAGCTTTTATCGACTGCCACCGCATGAACCCCTGGCGGCTTTGCGTGAATCACAACACTGCTTGCTCGCAGCACTCTTCGCTTCAGCACTGGCCGAAGCACCTGATTCACCTTTCTTTGAGGAGCAGCAGCCCTCTTTCTTCTCTGCACTGGTGCATGAGGATTCAGCTTTGCTACCACAACTCCCTTTCGCCTCAGCTCTTGAAGAACAACAACCTCTTCTCGCTTCTTTCTTCCGCTCATCGTCCTTTTCAACCCCTTCAGCTGATGCTATCTCCGCCGCAAAAACCGACGCTTCAGAAACACCGGCATTACCAGCGGCGTAAAGAACTCCAGCCAAAAGAAACAAACTGGCAACGACAAAAATACTACTTTTTTTCATGATTTTGTTATTTTAATTGTTAATAATCCGTTAACACATTCGGCAGTGGGTCGAATGAATTGTTTTTAACCCCCTGACGAAATACAAAGATACCGCTGTGGCCGGGGCGCATCTGTTAACCACCTCTTAATCATGTTAAGCGACTGTTAATTTAGATTGATTATAAATAACGACCATCCTCTATAGAACACTCAACTGCTCTGTTTGTTGTATATTTGATCCTCTAAAACACATCTTTGAGAAAAATTCAATGGGAGAACCAGATACAATGAAGTTTATATACTCCTGATTACGTGCTTTTAATCTTATGTCTGTGTGAAAAAAAAGAGGTAAATAAGAGGGTAATATTGCCCGATATGGTAGGTGCCTGTATAAACATTTGAATGATTCCTGATGTCGAAAAGAGCGGTTTATTACATTATGGTACTGTTCACGGTCTCAATGGCCGGTTTTCTTCTTACCCAGATCTTTTGGATCCGCAACACCTTGGTAACCACACAGGAGACCTTCCATCACACCCATCATCATGCTGCGCGAAACGTGGCACAGCAGCTTGACCAGCTGTTAGACTCCGTTTTGTTACATGATGAGAATGTGTTGATATCTCACGGCGATACCATCTCATGGAGACCCGATTCGTTGATTTCTGCACCGACCCTGGAAGGTTTGATGCAGGCTGCATTCAGCTCCTTTGAGATCCATCACGATTACGGTTACGCCATTGTTGACCAACTGACCGGAGAGTTGTACCACTCTACTGTTGATACAGAGCACCGGAGCGAGTTGATGGAAAGTCCCTACCGCCATAGCTTGCCCTCAATCTCAGGGGGCGATCGTTTCGAATTGGTGCTATGGTTTCCAAAAGGGCGGTTGCTGTTGCTGCAGAGTGTGAACAACTGGTTGCTCTTATTGTCGGTATTGTTGTTTTTGGGTATTATAGCCGGGTATGTGCTGTCGAGCCACTTGCTTATGTCGCAAAAGCGCTTGGCGCGAATGCAGAAGGATTTCATCAACAACACAACGCACGAATTCAAGACCCCTTTGGCATCCATCTCGGTGGCTGCTGAGATGATCATGGCGCATCGTGGCCATATGCCAGACAGCCAGGTTGCGCGTTATGCTTCGATCATATATGACGAGAACAAACGTTTGCAGCGACAGGTTGATCGCGTGTTACAACTGTCGTTGGTTGAAGAGGAGTCATATCAGTACAACCGTGAGATGGCGAGTATCCAGCCTTTGCTTGAGAAGGCTGTGAATACTGCCCGGATGATATTACGTGACAAGGGTGGTGAGATCAGGTTGGCGGGTACATTCGACGGGGAGCTGTTTATTGACCGGCAACACGTATTAAATGTATTCAACAATCTGATTGACAACGGCATTAAGTATTCCAAGGGGGATCCATCGATTCAGGTCACGGTGCTGCCTCAGGATGATGGTGTCTATTTCAGGATTTCAGATCGTGGGATAGGCATTCCTGTTGAAGAGATCGACCGTATTTTTGAAAGGATGTACAGGATTCCTACCGATGACAGGTCTCAACCCTCCGGCACAGGCATCGGTCTCTATTATGTACGGAAGGTGATCGAAGCCCACGATGGCTCCATTTTGGTCAACAGCATCCTGGGTGAAGGCACCTGTTTCGAGCTCTATTTCCCCTATCCTCCGGTTTAGTTTAAACCATCTGCACAAACCAATTGTTATATACTGAAAATAACCAGTTATGAACACAACGGAACGACCAGTGATCCTGTTGGCAGAGGATGACCCCAATCTGAGTATCCTGTTAAAGGACTTCCTTACCATTGTAGGGTACAAGGTGATCTTATGCCACGACGGCAAGAGTGCGCTTGAGCATTTTTCGAACGATGTAGACCTTTGCGTGCTGGATGTGATGATGCCATTGAAAGACGGTTTCACCCTGGCAGGGGAGATCAAGGCGCGCAATGCGGAGGTGCCTATCGTCTTTTTAACCGCTAAGAACATGCAGGAGGATCGTTTGAAGGGGTTTCATGCCGGTTGTGACGACTACCTGACCAAACCCTTCAGCACAGAGGAGCTGGATCTGAGGATAAAGGCCATTTTGCGGCGTTGCCAGCGACAGAAACTGCATGAGGCCGCTGTGTTGCAACAGGAGAAGATCCGGATCGGAGAGTATAGTTTTGATCACAATAACATGCAGCTTAGGTACCGCGAAGAGGATCCTGTTACCTTAACACGTAAAGAGTCTGACTTGCTGTTTTTCCTTTCCGCGAACAGGAACCAGTTGCTCACACGCGAATTTGTTCTGAAGAAGGTGTGGGGCAGTGACGACTATTTTATTGGCAGAAGCATGGATGTGTTTATCACGAAGCTTCGCAAACACCTGAAGCGTGATAATGGGTTGGCCATTACCAATGTGCATGGTGTGGGGTTCCGTTTTGAAGTGCCTGAGACAGATTAGCTTTGCTGTTCATCCAGTGCATGCATCGCCTTAAGGGCGTTTTCTACTGAAGGGATCTTGTCAATGATTAACATCAGCTTGCCATTTTTCTCTTTCAAGACACACCGTTTCGGGTGCCTTTTTACGAAGTCGAGGATATAGCCAAACCGATCGCTTTGGTAGAAGGGGTGCTCTTGGTTTTCGGGGAAGTAGCCTCTGAGCCTGTTGTTTTTCAGCGATATTTTTTCAAACCCCAGCCTGGCGGCGGTCCATCTGAGGTGAATGGTATGAATCAGTGCACTGGCCGGTTCCGGCAAGGGGCCAAACCGGTCAATGAGTTTTCCCTGGAACTGCTCCAGTGCCGCCTCGTCAACCAGCTCGTCGAGTTCACGGTACAACAGAAGCCTCTCACTATTGGACTCCACATAATCGCCCGGTAACAGAATCTCCATGTCGGTTTCGATAAAGCAGTCGTTACGCGGCTTCCACTGCTTATCGGGGGCATGATCTGCCATATGGGGAAACTCACTGAGGCGAAGCTCCTCCATTGCCTCTTTCAGAATTTTCTGGTACATCTCGTAACCGATCTCTGTGATGAATCCACTTTGTTCAGCACCAAGGATGTTACCGGCACCTCTTATATCAAGGTCTCTCATGGCGATGCTGAAGCCGCTTCCCAGGTCAGAAAACTCTTCGATGGCGCGCAATCGCTTTCGGGCCTCCGGGGTCACCACCGACAAGGGTGGAGTGATCAGGTAGCAATAGGCCTTTTTGTTGGAGCGCCCTACCCTTCCGCGGAGCTGATGCAGGTCACTCAATCCGTACATATGCGCATCATTGATAATGATGGTATTGGCATTGGGAATGTCGAGTCCGGATTCAATAATACTGGTGGACACCAACACATCATAATTGCCTTCAATAAAGCCGAGCATCACTTTTTCCAGCTTCTCCCCCTCCATTTGACCGTGCCCCACTGCAACACTCACACCCGGCACAATGCGTTCAACCATGGAAGCCATGTCGTTGATGTTCTGGATCCTGTTGTGAAGGAAAAAGACCTGTCCACCCCGACCGAGTTCCCGCTGAATCGCCTCACGTATCAAATCTTCACTGAAGCTTTTTAGCTCAGTATGTACAGGGTACCTGTTGGGTGGAGGGGTGCTGATCACCGACAGGTCACGTGCACCCATCAGTGAAAATTGCAGTGTACGCGGTATCGGCGTAGCGGTCAGGGTGAGGGTGTCAACGTTCACCCGTATCTTTTTCAATTTCTCTTTGACAGATACCCCAAACTTTTGCTCTTCATCAACAATGAGCAGCCCCAGGTCTTTGAACTGAACATCTTTCCCCACCAACCGATGGGTGCCGATGATGATATCGAGTTTACCTTCTGCCAACCGCTTCAATGCGTCCTTCTGCTCTTTCGTGCTACGGAAACGGTTGATAAAATCAACGGTGACAGGAAACTCCTTGAGCCTTTCCATGAAGGTGTGGTAATGCTGCAATGCCAGAATGGTTGTGGGGACGAGAATGGCCACTTGCTTGCTGTCACACACCGCTTTAAAGGCAGCGCGGATGGCCACCTCTGTTTTCCCGAATCCCACATCACCGCAAATCAGTCGATCCATCGGCCACCCCTTCTCCATGTCGGCCTTCACATCAGCCGTGGCTTTGATCTGATCGGGGGTGTCTTCGTAGATGAAAGAAGCCTCCAGCTCATGCTGCAGATAGGTGTCGTGCTGGTAAGCATGCCCTTTGGCAGCAAGTCGCTTGGCGTATAACTTGATCAGGTCACGCGCAATGTCTTTGACCTTCGACTTGGTTTTCTCTTTCAGCCTTTTCCACGCTCCGGAACCCAGCCGGTCGAGGGTGGGAATCTTCCCTTCACTTCCTGAATACCTTGCAATACGATGAAGTGCATGTATGCTTACATACACCACGTCGTTGTTGCGGTAGATAAGTCTGACCGCCTCCTGTTGCCTGCCATTGTTCACGATGGTCTCCAGTCCATCATACCGCCCGATCCCATGGTCTATATGGGTCACAAAATCACCCTGCTGCAGATTCAGCAAGTCTTTTATCGTAAGTGCTTCACGCCGCTTAAACCCTTCATCCACACCAATCTTCCGGTAACGCTCAAAGATCTGATGATCGGTATAGCAGACAAGCCGGAGGTGATGATCAATAAACCCCCGATGCAGCGATGGCATGGCAGTGGTATAGGCGGGCTGCTCCCTGTTTTCCGACAGGTCGGAAAAGATATTGCTCAGACGCTCAATCTGTTTGGGGTTGTCTGACAACACACAACAATGGTAGCCCTCTTGCTCCCATTTCCTGAGGTCGTTACGCACCAGTTCAAACTTCTTGTTGAAAGAGGGTTGTGGTGATTGATCGGCCGTTAGGGTGAGGTTGGCTTCGCCTTGCTCCATCTGCCCGAAAACGATGGTGCGGAATGTTTCCAGCGATGCCAGGATTTCATCGGCATCAACCGGGGTTCGTAAGCGATGGTCAGACTCGGCGTGATCCGGTCTGTCTTGCTCCGCTTCCACCTTCATCCGTTGGATCACATCGGTACAGTATTGAATATCCTGAATCCAGATGGTGGTATGTTCCGGCAGGAACGCAAAGAGCGACTGCTGGTTCTGTTCCTGACTGCGTAGTTGCAGGTCCGGCACAATGGTGATGTGTGGAACGGGCTCTTTGGAGAGTTGGTTTACCGGATCAAAAGAGCGGATGGAAGCCACTGCCTCATCAATAAACTCGATACGGTATGGGTGATCATTTGAAAAAGAGAACACATCCACGATACCTCCTCTCAGCGAGAACTGCCCGGGTTCTGTGACAAAGTCAACGCGGTGGAAGCCGTATTCTATGAGGAAGTCGGTCACAAAGTCAAGGTCCACCTGATCGTCTGTTTTCAAGCGGAAGGTGTTCTCTTTCATAAAGGATCGTGACACCACCTTGTCGGAAAGAGCTTCGGGGTGTGTTACCACGACAATGCGTCGTTGCTGGCTGCCGAGTCTTTTGAGCACCTCTGTTCGCATCAGCAGGTTGTTGGCATCGATGGTATCACCACCGGCAACTGCTGTCACAGGTGAAGGATAGAAGAGTACACTTTTTCGGAAGAATTCGAATTCTCTTTCTCCCAACAAGCTTTCCAGGTCACTGTGTATGGCCGTGGCTTCCTGTTGGTCAGAGGCGATCACAAGCACAGGGGCCGGGTTTGCCTGTTCAATGGTGAGTATATGGAGTGAGAGCGCAGAAGCCACCACGCCCTTGAGATGGATCCTTGTGGGATCACTGCCCTTCAGTAAATCAATGATTTGGGGATGTAACGGATGGTCGACAAAATGCTGCAGTAAAGGGTGTGACACGGATACACTTTTTTTTGCTGCAAAGATAACAGTTTCCCACTTTTGAAATGTTGTCAAGACCTGAAAATACGATGACCTTTTGTTGATTTTTGCTGTGAAGAGAAAACGGTACATTAAACGGTGAACAGTGAACGGGAAACGGTAAACAGCTGAAAATTCCATCAGTGTTCCTTCGTGAACTAAGTGTCTGAGTGGTAAAAGAACTGCAAACCAATCGGTTGACACCCATAAGTTCAACCTCTTTTCAACCTTCCTTCTCAACCTATTCAACGCCTTTTCTCCTTTTTGCCCAAAATTTAATCTTATTTATGCACAATAAATATCCTGATATTTGCACAATTCGAAACCATTCTTTATCTTTGCGTACGAATTGATAGGCCTAATTATGAAGTATCTAAGTCGAATTATTGAGGACGATATCAGGGGAAATCTTTCTGCATCCGGGGCAGTGTTGATCAAAGGGCCAAAATCGTGCGGCAAAACGTCAACAGCCACTCAATTTGCCAGGAGCATGGTGCAGGTGGACAGGGATCATCAGGTGCCTGTGATCATGGCTACCAACCCGCAATTGCTCCTGGTTGGTGATACACCGCGACTTATTGATGAATGGCAGGAGTATCCAGAGATTTGGAATTTTGTCAGGCATGAGGTAGACGACCGCAAAGCCAAAGGGCAGTTTATCCTCTGTAGCTCGTCGAACCCGAATGACGACGTTCGACTGCACAGCGGTGCGGGGCGTTTTACTGTAGTAGAGATGGACACTTTGTCGTGGCAGGAACTGGGTTTTTCGACAGGAATCGTGAAGGTGGCTGATTTGTTGAAAGGGGAATCTCCCGATTTCTTTCAGGAAGGGATTTCGCTTGATTTTCTTCTTGAAAGAATGGTGATAGGCGGGTGGCCCGGTTTGTTGAATGAGACCACGAAAAGTGCCCTCAAACTGAACAGTGGTTATGTTGACCTGTTGTGTGAGGTTGACATGAGCAGAGTTTCGGGAGTGAAACGTGACCCGATAAAAGTTCGAAGTCTGTTCCGTTAAATTGCCAGAAACACAGCAAAACTGGTTGACAATAAAACGTTGGAGTTGGATGTGAAAATTTCCGACCGAAAAGAGGTGTCACGTAACACTGTCACAGAGTACCTGGATGCTCTCTCTCGCTTAATGATTTTGTATGAGCAACCTGCCTTCAGCCCGCATATTCGTTCAGCGGCATCACTACGAAAATCGCCCAAGAGACATTTGTGCGACACTTCTCTTGCGGCGGCGGCATTGGGACTGGATCAGGAGTCGTTTATCAAAGACTTGCAGTATGCTGGATTTCTGTTCGAATCACTGGCTGTACATGAGTTACATGTCTATGCCAAAGCCAATGATGCAAGAGTGTTCCACTATCACGATTCCTATGGGTTGGAGGTGGATGCCATTGTGCAGAAACGCAATGGCAATTATGCGGCCTTTGAAATAAAGCTTGGGGTAGGATATATCGAAGAAGCGGCAGCAAATCTGAAGAAATTCGCCGGCAACATCGATACAGCAAGAATGGCTTTGCCCAACTCATTGAACATCATCACCGGAACAGGTATGAGTTATCGGCGCCCGGATGGGATCAATGTGATATCGTTGGCATCATTGGGGAGATAGCAGTTGGCATCTGGCTATTTTTATTACTCAGAGCTGCTCAGAGGTAAAAAAGGAGTTTCACGGAGAAAGACTGGCTTTTAGCCTTTGGCTGTCCCGAAAAATTGAAAATCTTCGATTTTCTCATTTTTCGAGGATCCTTCCCGAGCCGATGGCTCGTGGACTAACAAAAAACTATGAAATCAGAGATTTCTGGTTTTTCGGGATTGGATTTTGGCTGTAAGCGGTAAACAGTGAACAGAAAACGGTAAACGGTTGAAAACCTCAGTGTTCCTACATGAACTAAGTGCCTGAGTGGTAAAGCCACGTTTGCCAATCGGTTAATCCCCACAACTCAACCTTCTCAGCAGCGCTGCTTTCCGCCCCGGCTTTTCAAAAGAATGAGGTAATGAGGTTTGATATGTAAGGGGTACCACCTGGCTACTGGGGTTTACTATGGCATGAGGTTTTTGATGGCTGGCTGTCTATGGCTCTTGGCTTGCCAAAGGGAAGCAATCAAAAGAGATCATCGATCACAAATCACACATCAAAAAGGTCATTGTGGCTGTAAACTTATTTTACGCACTTTGACAGCTAAGTAACGTGTATTAAGCTGACAGACAACATATAACCAGGTGCACTCGATGTGTGGCATGTGATTTTTTTCAAAAAAAACTTGATTTTTGCAAAAAGCCTCCCTATATTTGTTCTGTTTTTACTGTAACTATTGATGGCACAACCTTTTACCATAACCTGTTCTGTTT